>CAZMMB010000170.1:0-4031 GCA_964567325.1 uncultured Oscillospiraceae bacterium | reverse complement strand
TACTCCAGGTTAAGGCTCCCCTTGTAGCCCAAAAACCCTATTTCGGATTTTTTACTGAGCAGACTTTCCTCAACAGTGCCACTATCCGATTGTTCCAAATAAAACTTCACATTGGGATACTTCCCTATGAAGCAGGACATTAGATCCGGAACAATATATTTCCCCGGCACGGAAGATGCATGAATCTCTAGGACTCCCCCTATATCCTTACTGTAATTTTCCAGGGAAAAAATTGCCTTTTCTCTCAATTTTAGCATATCTATTGCAAATTTATAGAGTATCTTACCTTGCTCAGTAGGCAAAGCCTCCCTGCCTCTCCTGTCTACTAGCCTCAATCCTAATTCTTTTTCTAATGTGCTGATATGAGAGCTAATGGTAGGCTGGGTTAAAAATGTCGCATCCGCAGCCTTTGAAAAGCTCTTATGTTTAATAACATTTGCAAATACCTCGATTTGTTTGAAATTCATTTGCTTTTCCCTAGCTTACAAGAGTATTCTAGCATCATCAACCATCATGGTAATTTTCTGCTGATCCAAGTATTCTAGTATCAACACTGCATATTTCCTTGATGTGTCCAAAAGGTCCCTAAACTGTGCAAGGGTAATGCTTTCGTTTTTTTCCATATGAGTTTGAAATCTTTGATATGCCTCATTCCAATGATCTGTATGGATATAATATTGGTAGGTCAACCTTTTAAGCTTGCCGCCCTCTGCCATGGAGTCAATTATTTGCCTGGCCAAATCCTTTTCTCTTTCGGTCTGGACAAGATCTTCAACGGAAGGGATTTCAAAACCTGCATCTAAATATGTCTTCTCAATCCGCCCCATCATCTCAAGGTGGTCTTTTGTGTATTCAACCTTATGTTTGGGGTGGGCAACTAAGTTGCCCAAATCTTTAAGTCTACTGTTTTTATAAATATAGGCTAGCAGTCCTTCGATTATTTTTACTTCTTCTAAAAAAAGGCGGTCAGTTAGCCTTTTCCTAAATTCCCCTTTTGCCATACCTGAAGATACAGGATTTTTTTTATGAAAACTTCTTAGTATATCCAATGTAATTTGTTCTGCATTATCCATATACTCCCTATGAACAAAGGTCCCATCCCTTAGGTCTATAGCTGTCCCATCGTCTATCAACGATTTCATCTCCTGGCAAATTTCCTCTGCCGTCCTTCCCAACTTAATTGCTAAATCATCATATGTTGGCAAAGACCTGCTAACTTCAAGCAAGGTCTGTTCAAGCACCTCAGCCCCATCTCCAGTTTCTTTAATTCTTAGGGAATCAATTGTTCCTTGACGAAACCTTTTATGCTTGACGGGGTTAGCATCAATAATTATGCCACCACCTATGGTTTCAACAGGTGAGTAGAAACGGATAATGAATCGATCACCCTTCCGCACAGCAACTTCCTCTTCCATGCGGAGCTGGGCATATCCGCTCTCACCGTTTTTTAAAAGCTCTTTGTCCAGGAGAATAGCCTTGCATAAGGTTTCGGCAGACCCATAGTAAAGATGCAGCCTACTGCCATTTATCAAGGTTCTTTGCCCGTCGTCGAACATTTGAATTTTGACATCCAACATCATAGTTTGCATGAGGGTCCCCTTGCTGGCTATTACATCTCCCCTTTTTATCTCATTCTTCTTTACATTTACTAGGTTAACTGCTGTTCGTTGGCCTGCGAAAGCCGCTTCCACCTTCGACCCGTGAACCTGCAGATTTCGCACCTTGGCAATCCTATCACCTGGGTATATCTGTACCTCATCCCCAACCTGCATAGACCCCTCTAACAAAGTTCCCGTAATGACGGTGCCGAAACCTTCCATGGTAAATACCCGATCCACAGGGATTCTCAATAGGGATGGGTCCTGCCTCCTCCCACCAGAGTCTTTAATGTTTTCGAAAATCAGATCTTTAAGCTCTTCAATGTTTTCCCCCGTATGGGAGGATACGGCTATCATTGGAGCCCCCTCAAGAAATGTTTCTTTGACCGTATCCTTTATATCATCCTTCACCAACTCCATCCAATCCGATTCCACAAGATCGGATTTTGTGATTACAATTATTCCTTTTTCTATTGCCAACATTTTCAGAATTTCAAAATGTTCCACGGTCTGGGGCATAACCCCTTCATCAGCTGCTATAACCAACAGGACTAGGTCTATTCCTCCAATGCCCGCCAGCATGTTCCTTACAAATCTTTCATGTCCGGGCACATCGATGATTCCTATTTGCATTCCAAGGGGGTTGGGCATTTCTGCAAAACCCAACTCTATGGTTATTCCTCGCTTTTTCTCCTCTTTCAACCTATCAGTTTCTGCCCCAGCCAAGGCCCTAATCAAGCAGGTTTTTCCATGATCCACATGGCCAGCAGTTCCGACTATCACATTATTCATCAAAATCACTCCTGCTATAATTATCACCACACGAAATCAAACATTGAGCAACTATTTCTATCTCTTCGTGGGATACTGTCCTCATATCTATAAGCACCCTATCGCGGTTTATCCTTACAATAACTGGATTATCCCAGGCCCTCATATCCCTTTCGATACGATCAGTAGATACTATTTCCCCTTTAATTGAGACCCCATAACTTTTAATAAATTGATTAGGCGTTGAACCGCCCCCAATTTCACACTCTGTTTTAACTACATCCACATCGAAGGAATCTGTACCCCTCCTAACCTGTTCCGCCAAAAGAATGGCTTTACCCCTCAATTCATCTATCGGTTCGGTAATCATCTTTAGAGTCGGTATGGATTTCAATGCCCTAGCAGGGTCTAAATACTCCCTGAATGTTAGCTCTAAGGCAGCTAGGGTCATTTTGTCTACCCTTACTGCCCTGGCTAGAGGATGTTTTTTCATCATATCTATATATAGTTTCTTACCTATTATTATCCCTGCCTGAGGGCCCCCTAACAATTTATCCCCACTGATTGTTATAACATCGGCCCCTGACTTGACACTTTCAATAACTGTGGGTTCATCTATACCATGGATTTTTAAATCAACCATAAGGCCACTGCCCAAATCATACACAAGCGGCAAGCCCATCTCCCTAGCTAGTTCTGCTAATTGGGCTAAATCGACTTCAGCAGTAAACCCCATTATTTTGTAATTGCTGGTATGGACTTTTAGAAGGGCAGCCGTCTTTTCTGAATCTATTGCAAGCTTGTAATCATCGAGCTTGGTTTTATTGGTTGTTCCTACTTCCCTAAGAAAAGCCCCACCTAGCTCCATAATGTCCGGTATACGAAATGATCCTCCTATTTCAACTAGCTCCCCCCTTGACACTATGACCTCTCTGTCTTTGGCAAGCGCAGAAAGGCACAGAAGCACGGCAGCTGCATTATTGTTTACGACCATGGCGGCTTCCGTAGCTGTAATATTAGCTATGAGCTTTTCAATATGATCATGTCTGGATCCCCTAGATCCCTTTTTCAAGTCATACTCTAAAGTAGAATAGTTCATTGTGGCTTCACATATATTATCGCTAACATCTTTAGAAAGTCTGGCCCTGCCCAGATTGGTATGGAGGATGGTTCCGGTCCCGTTAATTATACGTCGGAGATTTTTCTGTTTACCCTTCTTTATCTTTTCAACCACCTGTCCTACGACTAGGTCCTTATTGACTATCGGTAAATCCCCACTATTTTCAGCCAAGATACGATTTCTCAGATCATCGATGGTTCCCCTAACCGCCTCAACTATCAAGTCTCTCGGTGTGTTTTCAAAAAACATAAATAGGCGCCTATCCATCAGCACCTCATCTACTTTGGGAATCCTTCTCAGTAATTCCTTCTTCTCCATATGGCCCTCCTTGCCTGATACAAATGGCGGGAATATGTGGGAATCGAACCCACCCAAGAGGCTCTTAACCCCTCGAACCGGTTTTGAAGACCGGAAGGCACACCAGCACCCATCTATTCCCATATCAGTCGCACATCAGATTTTTTTTATTATAACACGCCTGACTGCGTATGTAAATAATCATGTTTTTTCTGATAACATTCCTTTTAACATACAAACCCTCC
>CAZMMB010000169.1:0-4074 GCA_964567325.1 uncultured Oscillospiraceae bacterium | reverse complement strand
CATAATAAAATTATGCGAAAAACACAACGAATGTCAATTTCTAGCCTTTACAAATGGCACTTTAATAGATGAAGAGTTCGCTGATGAGATGCTGAGAGTAAAGAACTTCTTACCAGCTATCAGCCTTGAAGGCTTTGAAAAGGAAACTGATAACCGTCGGGGAAAGGGTGTGTTCAAAGCTATTATGAATGCAATGAGTATTCTTAAAGCAAAACATCTTCCCTTTGGGGCCTCCTGCTGTTATACAAGTGAAAACACAAATGTCATCGCCAGTGAAGAATTTTTTGATTTTTTAATCCAGCAAGGATGCTTATTTGCTTGGATTTTTACATATATGCCAGTAGGAGTAGATGCCATTCCTGAGTTGATGGTCAGCCCGGAACAGCGAGAATACATGTACCACCAGGTCAGAAAGTTCCGTGGAACAAAACCAATTTTCACCATGGATTTCTGGAACGACGGTGAGTTTGTAGACGGTTGTATAGCTGGTGGTAGATGTTATTTACATATCAACGCCAATGGCGATATCGAACCTTGTGCTTTCATTCATTATTCGGATAGCAACATACATAAAGATTCCTTGCTCGATGCATACAAAGCCCCACTTTTTCAAGCCTATAAAAACAATCAACCCTTTAATCCCAATATGCTACAACCCTGCCCCCTGCTAGACAATCCCCATAAGCTTGAGGAAATGGTGATATCAAGTGGGGCACATTCTACTGATTTGAAAGATCCGGAAAATGTGAGCAATCTATGTAACAAATGTAGAAAGGTCGCAGAAGATTGGGCCCCAACAGCCAATCGGCTTTGGAATAAATAACCTTAGCCTTAAGTTAGCTTCCGCCTAATCTCGGCCGCTCTGGCATGAGCCTCAAGTCCTTCGCCACGGGCTAGCCTGCTGACTAGCGGCACCATAGCATCCATAGCATCGTGGCTTAGGGTTTGGTGGGTGCATACTTTCGTAAATGTACCTACCCATACACCCCCTGTATAGCGGGCAGCTTTTTTAGTGGGTAAAGTATGATTTGTACCCGAGGCATAATCACCAAAAACCTCAGCACTGTATTGACCTATAAAGAGGGATCCATAATTGAACAAATTCTCTATTATCTCCTCATTATTCTTTAACATTATTTCAAGGTGTTCAGGGGCGTAATCATTAGTAAGCTTGATTGCATCTTCCAGATTAGGGACATGGATTATCTCACCGTATTGATCCCAGGACAAGGAGGCCTTGGCTGCAGTTGGCAATCCTTTTAGTTGGCTTTCAACCTCATCAAGAACCTTAATAGCCAGTTCCTCATCCGTAGAGATAAGAATTCCCTTGGCCAATTCATCATGTTCTGACTGGGCCAACAAATCTGCCGCTATGAGTTCATAATTCCCGGTATCGTCTGCTAAAATCAATAGCTCGCTAGGTCCGGCAACAAAGTCAATGCCGACCTGTCCATAACATTGCCTTTTAGCTTCGGTTACATATTGATTTCCCGGGCCAACAATCAAGTCTACAGCTTTTATCTGATCCGTTCCATAGGCGAAGGCCCCTATGCTTTGGGCCCCACCCATTGCATATATCTCATCAGCGCCAGCTATATCCATAGCTACTAGGGTCTTAGAGTCTACCCTAGCAGTGCCCCCCACACAGGGAGAACAAGTTACTATCCTTTTCACCCCTGCCACTTTAGCTGGTATTATCAACATCAGGGCAGTAGAATACAAAGGATAAGACCCTCCAGGTACGTAGCAACAAGATGCCGATATAGGAATAATCCTATGGCCTAAAGTCACACCATCTAAGGTCTGAAAATTTTCAATTGAGGTAATTGATGCCATTTGTGCCTCAGCAAAGCTTCGAATATTGGAAGCCGCAAGCCTTATATCCTCAATTTCGCTAGGAGTAACATTTGAGTAAGCCCATTCAATTTCTTCTCTAGAGACCCTTAACTTTGTCCTGGAAGATTGGTCAAACATCCGATTATATTCAAGCAAGGCCGAGTCTCCATCTGTCCTTATTCGATTGATTATCTCAGTCACTGTCTTTGTTAACTTTAAATTTTCTTGTTCGTTTCGATTTTTTGCCTTCTTTACATATCTCATCTAATCCTCTTGTTATGCATTTTAATAGCTGCATATTTCCCTATCAATGCTCGTGATATTCCCCTCTGTACAATTCTCAATAAAATTAAGCACACGGTCGGCTATGCTGTTGGCATGGGAGTTGTCAGTTGTTACATATGAAATCCCTAAGCCTATGGTCTGATGAATATCTTGAAAATCCACCTCCGCAATAGACACATTGAATTTATTGCGAACTTTAGCACATATGCTTTTTATAACCATCCGCTTTTCCTTAAGAGAGCTAGACCAGGGGATAAAAATATTCATTTTTAATGTTCCAATAACCATTTTAAAGTTTCCTTTCTATGGGTTAATGCTGGTTCGAATTTCATCAAACAGTTGCCTCAGCATTTCAAAGCTAACTGGCTTTACCAGGTGTTTATCAAATCCAGATTCTCTTGTCCTCTGTATATCATCTTCTCTTCCGTAGCCTGTCATCGCTACAAGTAAAGTATTTTTAAATTTTTCATCTGACCTTATTGTTTTTGCTACGTCTAGTCCACTCATTCCAGGTAATCCTATATCACACAGAATAATATCCGGTACCATTGCTGTTGCTAAGTTTATGCCATCATTGCCGTTATTTGCTAGTTGGCACAAATGGCCTGCCATATTAACTAACTCGCATAAGAGGTCTGCTAGCACCTTGTTATCCTCTATAATCAACATACTAAAGGGTGTCACTACATCATCTTTTGCCTTATCTTCATTTTTCTTTTCAATATTATCAATTTCTAATATAGGCAAACTAACTGTAAACTCAGATCCCTTTCCCTTGCCCTCACTATATGCATCAATTTTCCCACCATGCAACTCTACTAAATCTTTTACTATAGCTAATCCTAGCCCTAAACCCTTGTCTTCTTTATTATAGGACCTATCCAACTGAACAAAAGTTTGAAACATTTGAGGAATAAAATGAGATTCCAAACCAATTCCACTGTCTTGTATCTTAATAACAGCATCTCCTAATTCCTTTCCAACCTTTATAGTAACCCTACCCCCTTTTGGGGTGTATTTATAAGCATTATCCAGCAGGTTACCGATAACTTGTTCTAGCCGTGCATAATCGGCTTCCACAAAAATACCATCATCCCCTTGGACCCTAAGGCTAATTCCTTTTTTGGAGAACAAGGGTCCTTGACCCTTAGCCAACGATGATATAAAACTTTTTACATCGATAATTTCCTTCTTTAAGTCAATCTTGTTGCTTGTAATGCGGGCAACAGCTAAAAGGTCATCAGCCAAGCAATTTAACTGTTTTGTCTGTCGCTCGATTATACCTTTAATTTTTTTTATAGCTTCTAAATCTCTAGATATGTCTAATGTTTCCAGTCCAGCCAAAATTACTGCCAAAGGATTTCTCAGCTCATGGGACAGGGTATTGATGATGATATTTTTGTTTTTATCGTCTTCCTTTAGCTCCTTAACTAAAAGGTGTGCGCGCGATTCACTTTCAATTAAGGCAAGCTTAAAGTTTTCACGCTTTGTAATATCATTATATACAATTGCAAATATTTCCCGGTCTAGATGCATTACCTGTACTGCAAAATAACGATCTAGGTTATTACTTTTGATTTCAAATTGAACAGCATCTCCTGTATCTATAACATCAGTGCAAATTGACATCCATTCTCCTATATCATTCTCATAGATCTCTTCCGCTCTTCTTCCCAATACTTCTTCTTTTTTTAAACCGGTCTGGTCTTCGAAATTCTGATTGACCCATAATATGCTATAGTCAATGGCTTTTCCCTCTTCATCAAATAACATCTGACAAATTGCGACTCCACTATACATATTTTCTACTATTTTCTTATAGTAGTCAAAATCAAAAAGTTCACCACTTTTTTTCATCGGTATACCCCTTTGTCTTCATGTTGAGTTTAGGTAGTTTCAATATATATGATAATATAGGACATTTCAATAGATGATGCTGGAGGAAATGAGTTT
>CAZMMB010000168.1:0-4112 GCA_964567325.1 uncultured Oscillospiraceae bacterium | reverse complement strand
AAACTATAGTTTCAATCTTATGGGTTATCTCTAGGGCCTCACCACCCTTGAACAAAATCCCATATTCAGCCCCCTTTCCCGTCCCCACCATTATGGCTGTAGGAGTTGCAAGGCCTAGAGCACAAGGACATGCAATCACCAATATGGATATGAATATTGAAAGGGCAAAGGCTATGGTATGGCCAGCAATCAGCCAACCAACAAAAGCAATTATCGCAACAGCAACAACAATAGGCACAAAGTAGCCTGCAACTATATCGGCCATCTTGGCAATAGGTGCCTTGGAGCCCTGGGCATCTTCAACCAGTTTGATTATTTGGGCAAGTGCTGTTTCATCACCTACCTTAGTAGCCTTGAAAAGGATTACACCATTTTTATTGATTGTTGCGGCAAAAACCCTATCACCTACTTTTTTATCAATAGGTATGCTCTCCCCAGTCAACATGGATTCATCTATGGCCGTAAATCCTTCTGTTACCTCCCCGTCTACTGGAATTTTTTCACCCGGTTTAACTAATATGATATTGCCTATTTCCACATCCTCAATAGGTATTTCGCTTTCTTCCCCATCAATTACCAAGGTTGCTGTTTTTGGGGACAAGCCCATTAGCTTCTTAATAGCATCAGAGGTCTTTCCTTTTGAGCGGGCCTCTAGGGATTTTCCTAACATTATGAGAGTTATGATTACTCCAGCTGATTCAAAATATAAACCGTGAACAGCATTAGGATTTCCCTCCATAATTTCATAAACTGAGTATAAGCTATAGACGATGGCTGCAGTTGTACCAATGGCTATTAAAGAATCCATGTTGGGATTTCCACGGAACAAGGCCTTGAAACCCACTGTATAAAACTTATTGCCAGCAATTACAATGGGCACTAATAATATCAACTGACCCATTGCATAGCTAAGGGGATTGCTATCAAGACTCAAAAGCTCTGGTATGGGCAGGGTAATTCCTGGCACCATAGGGGCCATGGCCAAATAAAATAGGGGAATGGCAAATATCGCTGATACAATGAACTTTGTTTTGAGGATTTGAATTTCTTTTTCTTTCCTTAATTTATCTTCATCTACAGTAGCCTTTTTAGTTCTTTTTATTAGCTCATAACCTGTATCTTTTATAATGTTTTCAATCTCTTTTATGCCTATTCTGCTAGTATCATATTCAACCCTGGCTGTTTCTGTCGTTAGGTTAACTGAAGCAGATATTATTCCCTCCGCCTTGCCTAAATTCTTTTCCACTCGGCTTGAACATGCTGCACAGGTCATACCACCTATCTTTATTGAAACTTTATCAACTTCTTGCAAGACCTGATATCCCGTATCTTCTATTATTTTCTTTACTTTCTCCAGACTAATGATAGCTGTGTCGAATTGTACTGTTGCTCTTTCAGTAGTTAAGTTGACAGAAGCATTTATTACACCCTCTGCCTTATTTAGGTTTTTTTCCACCCGGCTGGAACAAGCTGCGCAGGTCATCCCCCCAATTTTTATACTAGCCTTCTTCATCTTTCTGTCCTCTCCACCTTGCCCTTATTAAGGTTTAGGGCGCTAATAAATAATGTCAATATGAAATCTCCAATAATAAGATACCCATTAATCACCTTGATACAACATAGTGGTAATCAAAAGAAAAAATCAAATCAAATATAATCCATTTGCATTTTTTAAGCTTCTTTTCAGGAGATGTATAGCGGCTTTTTTATATCGCCTTGATAGTACACCCAAGGATGCCATAATATAGTCCTTATCAACTAGGGGTTCAACTTCTTTCCCCGGGAAAAGTAAAAGGCCGGATTCATTGTGGGCCATTATAGATTTCAGGATTTCAAAAGAGTTAGGGAGCCTGGTCAGTGCCCCTCCCGTACCTACAATATATTTAATCTTAGACAGGTCCTTACCTTCGGCTAGGCTTGTCCTGCCAGATGGGCCGTATACATAGCGGATTTTC
Source organism: uncultured Oscillospiraceae bacterium (assembly GCA_964567325.1). Taxonomy (GTDB): domain Bacteria; phylum Bacillota; class Clostridia; order Peptostreptococcales; family Anaerovoracaceae; genus UBA1426. The sequence goes on along the minus strand of CAZMMB010000168.1, from coordinate 2,157 downwards.
CCTGCATGCCTGCTAGTAGCTTTAATGGTAGCTTCCCTAGTTAGAAACTCTACAAACCGTATTTCATCGTCAGTCCTAGGCACAGGCCTGTAATCTTCCATAATTCTTCCAATGTCCATCCCTAGCTTACTTTCCAAATTCTTAAGGTCTTTGTCCTTCACTAGGTTTTCCATATTAAGATAGACGCCCAAATCTCCCTCTACTGTACGTTTTGCCTTAGGTTCCGGACTTACTAGTATTCTGGATATTTCTTCGGAACCCTCCGTTACAGAATGCAGGTCCGTGGTAGCACCCCCTACATCAAGAACCATTACATCCCCAATACTTTCATAGAGTAGCTTTGTACTTTCCATCACTGCCCCCGGTGTAGGAATTATAGGCCCTTTTACCATGTCCCTTATATGTTCCATTCCCGGGGCCTGGACAATATGATCTTCAAAAGCAGACTGAATCATTTCCCTAGCAGGTTCAACATTGAGTTCATCGATTTTAGGATAGACATTTTCAACTAGATAAAGTTTACTTTTTGTCCCTTCAAATATGAGGACCATTTCCTCCTGATTCTCTACATTTCCCCCATATATTACGGGGGTGTCCAAATCAAGGGACCGAATCATTTCTGCATTGTATATTGCCGTTTCCCTCTCCCCATAATCTACCCCGCCGGATATCATTATAAGGTTTGGCCCTATTTTCCTGATCTTCTCCAAATCGGTCCTGCGAAGCCGGCCGGCTGTTATCAGATGTATTATAGCCCCGGCCCCTAAGGCGGCCTCCTTAGCCGCCTTAGCTGTCATATCGTAAACCAGGCCGTGAACAGACATCTTTAGGCCCCCAGCAGCGCTGGAAGTGGCCAACATTTCTCCATATTCAATATCAACCACCCCTTTGTTCCTGCAAAGATCCTCTATGGCCTCCCTTAAGCCAATCCGAACATCACCATCAAGAACTGATGTGGCTGCCTGCCCTTGTCCAAAAAATACAGGCTGGGCAGATTCTACCTTGTCAAAGGCATTTACCAAGGTCGTCGTAGATCCAATCTCTGCAACAAGCACATCTATTTTCATTGTTTTCCTCGCATTTTCCTTCTTGTCTCTATGAGGAATGTTGCCACATCTATACCAGCACTATTTCTGCCAAAACCAGCATCAACACCGGTTTTCACGGCATTCTCAGCTATGACTTGGGTGCCTCCGGCAGCAATCATAATTTTATCCCTTATTCCTTTTTCTATGGCAAGCTGGTGAATCCTCTTCATGTTTTTATAGTGTATATCATCATGGCTTATAATTGTAGAGGCGAGAATAGCATCAGCTTTAAGCTCTATTGCTGCATCAACCAGTTTTTCAACGGGCACTGAAGTACCTAAGTAGTGTACCTCAATTCCAAACCTCTCTATACCCCCGTGTTTGATGTCAATAATTTCCCTCAATCCTACAGAATGCTCATCTTCTCCTACCGTAGCACATACAATTTTCAAGGGATATTTCTCCACATCTTCACGTATTTCGTCATCAGAAAGAACATGGGGTTCAGGGGGTATCACTAAATCATTTGTATCCACATGGAAGGGCAACCTGCCCTTTAGCTCGATCCGGGTCCCCTCGGCTTCCTGCATAACCTCCCTATTTATTACTTCTGCTTCCTCTAAATTCATTTTCTTGGCAAATTCCAAAGCTGCAATTTCCGCAAGGCGTTTCGGTGCGGGTATAAACATGTTGATCATTACTATACCATCGGCTGCCCACTCCATCTCTGGTTTCAATAGGCTGCTATTTCTATACTTCTCGGTCTCCTCAAGCCGAACATTGACATTGTCCATTTCATCCAGTTCATCAATGTAGACAATCTTATCCGGTTCCTCAAAAGTGCATCCACCAATCAGTTCTGCAGGATTGTCTATATCGCCCCCATATTGACCGACATTATTATAACCAAAATGGGCTGTCACCGGTGCAAAATAGTCATCATCCCTTTCATATATACTGTTGTTGCCTACCCCTGCATCAGCCTTTCGTACAATGCCATCCCCATTTCTTTCAGGATAGTTACCTGAATCAACAAAGAAACCTTCCTCGACTGCTTTGAAGTAGCCCCCGCTTTCAAGAATTTCCTCCATGAACAGGCAGGCTCTTTCCTTGATTTCTCTTGCCATTT
>CAZMMB010000167.1:0-4127 GCA_964567325.1 uncultured Oscillospiraceae bacterium | reverse complement strand
CGAAAAATCCACACACAACCGTAAATTCTGTACAAAATATGCGAAAGTATTTGTCAACTAATGAAAAGTGAAGGGCCAACCTATCGACCGTAAATTGTGGTAGTCTCTCTTATTTTTTCTGCCAACTGCTCAGTTAGTTGCCCTTTTTTCAACCTCCACTGCCAGTTAGCGCCCAGTGTGCCAGGTGTATTGATTCTAGCATCGCTGGGAAGGTCAAGGTAATCTTGTATAGGAATAATGCATAAATCCGCAACAGACCTCATTGCACCTTTGATAATTCCCCAATTCCACTTTTCCTGAGCTTGTAGATTGAAATATTTCTCCGCATACCTTCGTTCATCATGGCTTGCCTCTTCTTCTAACCATCCCCTAATCGTTGTGTTGTCATGGGTTCCTGTATAAACAACTGAATTTCTGCAATATCTGTGGGGGAGGTGGTCAGAATCCCCTCCCCTAGAAAAGGCAAATTGTATGACCTTCATTCCTGGAAAAGCAGATTGCTTAACTAGCTTGTGTACATCTGAATTGAGCAATCCCAGGTCCTCAGCAATAAAATGCAGAGAAGGGTAGGTTTCTTTCAGCTTATAGATAAAGCCAATGCCAGGCCCAGGCAACCACTTACCTTGAATGGCCGTTTTCTGGCCAAAGGGTACCTTCCAGTAGCTATCAAAACCACGAAAATGGTCCAATCTAATAGAATCAAACATTTCCGCCAGTCCCCCAATCCTCTTCATCCACCAATTGTAGCCATCCTTATTCATAGCATCCCAATCGTACAGAGGATTTCCCCAAAGCTGCCCGCTTTTAGAAAAGTAATCAGGGGGAACCCCACCTAGACCGGATGGCTTACCTTTTTCATCAAATTGCAGAACATCTACTGAAGTCCATGCATCGGCAGAATCCATGGCTATATAAATTGGTAAATCCCCAATGAACTTTATTCCCTTAGCCATCGCATAGGCGCGCAAGCTATTCCACTGTTTGAAAAAAATATATTGGGTAAACCTATGGTATTGGATCTCATCAGAGAGAAGATTGCTGTATTTTTCAACTGCTTCATGCCGGTGCTTGCTAATGCCCCCATCTTCCCAGCTGTACCAGGCTTTCATGTTAAAATGGTTTTTTACTGCCATATATAGGGAATAGTCCTCCAGCCATGCAGGTTGAAAGTTGTCATAAGGGCCCCCGCTAAAACGTGAAAAAGCCTTTCTCAAAACGGATTGGCGTTTATTGTACAGGGTTTGATAATCTACATAATTCCCCTTTCGGGACCATTCGATTTCTTCCACTTCATCTCTTTTAAGCCACCCCTCTCCAATCAAGTCTTCTAAATCTATAAAATAGGGATTTCCAGCATAGGAAGAAAAGCATTGATATGGGGAATCGCCAAATCCTGTAGGGCCAAGTGGCAATATCTGCCAATACTTTTGCCCCCCACTGGATAAAAAATCAACAAAATTCTTTGCCTCCCTTCCTAATGTACCGATTCCATATTTGGATGGTAGGGAGAAAATTGGGAGTAATATACCGCTGCTACGCTCCATGCAAAAATCCTCTCACGATAAAATAGTGAGCTCCAAATTAGCTTATTAAGACAGCTCAAACATCCCCGTGTAGAGCTGGTAGTATTTGCCTTCCTGCCTTATAAGGTCGTCGTGGTCCCCTCGTTCGATTATCCTGCCTTGTTCCAGGACCAAAATAGCGTTTGCATTTCTTACTGTTGAAAGGCGGTGGGCTATGACAAAGACCGTGCGGCATTCCATTAAGCTATCCATACCCTTTTCTATCAATGCCTCAGTCCTGGTATCTATAGAGCTAGTTGCCTCATCTAAAATTAGAACCGGGGGATCTGCTACCGCCGCCCTAGCTATAGCCAACAATTGTCTCTGCCCTTGAGACAAATTGGCACCATCAGATGTAAGCACTGTATTGTATCCATCGGGCAGGTGCATAATGAATGAATGAGCGTTAGACAGTTTAGCTGCCTTGATAACATCCTCATCGGATGCTGAAACATTACCATATCTAATGTTCTCCATAACTGTACCGGTAAATAAATGGGTGTCCTGGAGAACCATGCCCAGAGAACGCCTCAAATCATCCTTTTTTATTCTGTCTATGGGTATACCATCATAGATGATCTTCCCCTGGTTTATATCATAAAATCTATTTAATAAGTTGGTTATTGTAGTTTTTCCTGCCCCTGTGGAGCCTACCAATGCAATCTTTTGCCCAGGCTTTGCATAGAAGGATACATCCTTTAATACTTCTTTTATCCCGTCGTAACTAAAGCTAACATTCTCAAACCGAACATCACCTCGCAACCTGATATAATTGCTACTAGCATTTGCCCCCGGGGTCTTCCATGCCCACTTACCTGTTCGTTTTTCGCATTCTACTATATCTGTTTCCCCACAGGCACCGGTGTCCATTAGCTTTCCATATCTTTCAACAATTCCATACTCCTCAGCCCCGATTTCTTCATCGTACTCCGCATTGACCAATATAACTTTGCCCTCATCCCTTTCCGCCTCCTGGTCGATAAGCTGGAAAATTCTTTCTGCCCCGGCTAAGGCGTTTAAAACCGAGTTGAACAATTGCGAAAGCTGGGTAATGGGATGAGAGAAACTTCTAGTATATTGCAAAAATGAAGCTATTGTTCCTAAATCCATATGACCACTAATGGCTAAGGCGGCACCTGATGCAGCTGTAATAGCATATAACATGTATGAGAGGTTGCCCATAATCGGCATCAGGATATTTGCAAAGGTATTGGCGCTGGAAGCCGCTTTGAAAAGCTCCTCATTCCGCCTATCAAAAGCCTCCACCACTTTGTTTTCACGGGAAAATACCTTGACAACCTTTTGCCCCTCAATCATCTCTTCTATATAGCCATTGACCTGGCCTATAGCCTCCTGCTGTCTTTTAAAGTATGTGGATGTCCTCTTACCTATTTTTGAAATTACTGTCAACATAATAAATAACATAAATACCACTAGCAAGGTAAGCAGAGGGCTTAGGATCAACATCATTATAAATACCCCTGTCACAGTTACCATAGATGATATAAGCTGAGGGACACCTTGGGACATCATCTCCCTGAGAGCATCTGTATCGTTTGTAAAATGACTCATCAGTTCCCCATGGGAGTGGGTGTCAAAATGGCTTATGGGAAGTTGCTCCATATGGGTAAAGAGGTCCTTTCTTATTCTGAACAAGGTCCCGGTAGCGATATTTATCATGAGCCTGCTGTAAAGATAGGTCGACAGGGCACCAGCCAGGTAAATACCAGCCATCAGGCTGAGCATTTTGATAAAGCCATCCAAATCCGGCTCTCTCACACCTATGAAAGGAACTATATAATCATTAATAAGGGGTTTCAACAGGTAAGTCCCTGCTACGCCTGCCCCAGCACTGACTACAATTGCCAAAAATACAATAATTAGCTGGAAGCTTTCCCCCTTCATATAAGAGATTATTCTTTTTATGGTAGCCTTTGAATCCTTGGGTTTTTCCCTTCCAAAACGCCTGCGCCCAGGACCTGGACCCATGGGCCTTGGACCCGTAGAGGCTCTTGAACCTTCAATTGGTTTTGACTTATCAGATGACACCGGAATCCACCCCCTTAAGCTGGGATTCATGTACTTCCCTATATATTTTGTTGGTGGTTAGAAGCTCTTCGTGGGTACCTATCCCATTAATTTTACCATCATCCATAACAATTATTTTGTCCGCATCTATGACTGAGGCTATCCTTTGGGCTATGATAATGGTCGTAGTATTCTTTAGCATTTCCTTTAACGCCTTCCGAATATTACTGTCGGTATTGGTGTCTACAGCACTAGTGCTATCATCCAATATTATAACCCGGGGATTTTTCAACAGGGCCCTTGCTATACACAATCTTTGTTTTTGTCCCCCGGATAGATTGACCCCACCCTGACCCAGAATAGTGTCGTAACCGTCGGGAAATCCACTTATAAATCCGTGTGCTGAAGCCGCTTTGCTGGCTTGGATTATTTCTTCTTCCCCAGCCTTTTCATTTCCCCACCTAAGATTTTCCTCGATTGTTCCTGAAAAAAGTACATTGTTTTGCAGTACCATGGCCACTTTATCCCTCAACTCTT
>CAZMMB010000166.1:0-4129 GCA_964567325.1 uncultured Oscillospiraceae bacterium | reverse complement strand
TATGTACAAAATTTACGCTTGTGTGTACTTTTCGACTGGTTTTTTCACACACAAGAGTAAATTTTGCTCATTATTTGCAATACTTCTTGCAAAGCCACGATAACGATCCCCACAATGCCTGATTCCCTTGTATCCATGCATGCATCATATGGATCCCTTTTGCACATAAAAGTTTTATTTAATCGAATTTGTGCTATAAATAGCACAAACAGTTCTTTTACAATTGGGGATTCAACAATTGCTGTTAATTTTGCATTTGGGAGTATTCAGGCAAAATCTTATCTTTTAGTACACTCAATAGGTCTGTGCATCTATTTTTAGCTGCCATTTTCATTTGAGCTTGACAACATTTTTTTGTTATTGCATTTGCACATTCTATACACCCTACCGTCAGGGCCAAGGACCGTGCAGGATCCACAGATGCCCTCCCCGCAGCATATATGAAAGTTATTGCTTACAGCTGTTGTGGCATCAGGCAGTATCCTTTTCACAATAGCCCCAATATATTCTTGGAAATAATCAGATGTAAAGAGTATTGCTATATGGTACTTTTCCTTTGCTAATATATCTTCTAACTCCAGACAATGGCTATCCTCATTTAAATTCATAAAGCGTATGGTCCCATCACCCTCACCTAAGTAATCGGCCATCAAATCTTCGCTGATTTTTTCCCTGTCTATTATCAGGTCCACCTGGTTTTTCTGCCATAGATAATTGGATGTCAGTATTCCCGGTGCAAGTCCGATTCCTTTGGCTATTATCAATATTTTTTTACCTCTTGTTGCCCTAGAGGTAATAGGGGCTAGGCCCAATATCCCATTGCGATAAATACCCCTTATAATCAAGCTTCCTTCCGCCTCAGCTAAAGCCTTGGTCTTGGCTGATATTATTTTTACCCCTATAGCTATTATACCGTCTTCAATATTTGAATGCATGACACAAAGGGGAGTTTCATAATATGGTTGACTATCAGCCTCCCTGAGGAATACGTATGACCCGGGTATCCCGGCCTTTATAGCGAAGCCCTTTCCTACCTTTAAACCGAACACAAGCAAATCATCTAAATAGTATTTCTTGTATACAATTTCCACTGCAATATCTGATCTGGGATTGTTTATCCGCCTATTTCCCTGGATAAATTCATTGTATACGCACACGCCCTTCCAATTGCAATCACATTCCTCCCTTCCCTGAAGCCGGCTGCAGACAAGACAATCACCTGTCAAGGCCAAATAGCATGGGCAATTTTCACTGCCAACATCTATGCACTCAAAGTTGTGGTCTCCCACCACCTACACCTTCTTTCAAAACGGACATTATTACCCACACATCGATAACAGAAATCGACGGGGTAAAATTATTGTTTTGATATTAGGATTATGCATTTAAAAGATAAAGCGTGACTCGTACAATCCGATGTCCTCTAAAAAGTAAAGGGGATAGGAGGAATAATAATCCCCATCGATATATAGTTCAAGTTTACCTGCTTGCTGCCAGCGTCTAATTGGACTTGTAAGGCAAAATGGTGTCCTATAAATTATCTGGACTGCTGCGGAAGTGTCTTTGGGAACAGGGTATACTATTGAATCCCTAAGGCCTACATAGACATGATCCTTATCTCCATTTTCAACCGGGATAGCCTTTAATTTTTTCTGACCCTCGAAGATCCTATGCATTTCAAAGCATTCAAATCCATAGTCCATCAGCTTATAACTATCGTTAAACCAATCAGGTGCACCCATTACTACGCAGATAAGGCTCATCCCATTCCTTTCTGCCGAAGCTACTAAGGTCCTGCCTGACCTCTTAGTGTAGCCGATTTTTATACCTGTGCCACCCGGGTAATCAAAAAGCACCTTGTTTTTATTGTAGAAGTGGTTATAAGCCCCCTGGCCCCTATCTGCTAGCCAAGATTTAGCTGCAGCCACTTCCCGAAACTCCTTATTCTTCATAGCCTCCCTTGCTATTTGCGCCATGTCGTAAGCGGTCGTATAATGGTTTTCATCAAACAAGCCATTAGGATTTATAAAGTGGGTGTTTTGGGCACCTAAATCATGGGCTCTGGCATTCATCTTTTCAACAAAGGCAGGTGTTGACCTGTCAATCAGACTAGAAATAGCCAGGGCGGCATCGTTGCCGGATCTCAACATCAAACCATATATTAAATCCCTTAGGCTCAACTTTTCCCCTCTTACTAGGTAAATTGATGACCCCTCAGTCCCTACAGCCGAAGGAGGAACCTCTACCTTTTTGTCTAAGTCCCCGGATTCAATAGCCAGAAGGGCGGTCATTATCTTTGTGATGCTAGCTGGATAGGCTAAATCTCTGCTGTTTTTCTCATACAGGACCTTCCCAGTAGCCTCCTCTATTACTATGGCATTTCTTGCCGATACCCTAGGCTCCTCCGGTCTCTTCCAATCCTGGGCCTGGCTTGTGACCATACATGGTACCCAAGTTAAAAGTCCTAGCAATAAAATTGTAATTACCCTTTTATTAATCATAATTAAAAAACTCCTCCCTAGTAGGATTTGCAACAAGGCAGGACTTATTCATATTTTGTTTTTTTATTTCTTTAAATCTAATGTAATTTGAAGCAAATCCTTTTCATCGGATTCATGACTTTCATTTATAGCTTCACTAATATCTTCCATTGCTGGCAGCTGAGATAGGTTGGTGAAGCCGAAGTTCTTCAGGAAAATCTTCGTCGTCCCGTACAGTATAGGTCTACCGATTCCTGTCCCTCTACCAACCTCTTCTATTAGATCTTTTTTAATGAGCCCATCAAGAACCCTATCGGATCTTATTCCGCGGATCGATTCTATTTCGCCCTTAGTTACAGGCTGTTTGTAGGCGATTATAGCCAAAACTTCCATGGCTGATTGGGTTAAGCGCTTTTCCTTTACCGGTGTACACATCCTCCTGATATATTCATCATTTTCACAAAATGTACAAAATTGAAAGGCTCTGTCAATTTCCCTAATTCGAATTCCCCTGGATTGGGCCTCATACTCCGCCTGCAATTCCTTAAAAATTTCATAGGCTTCTTTCTGATCTATATTGAAAACATCTGCAGCAACCTTTGTCTCTAAGGGCTCTCCCCAAACAAACATCATTGACTCAAATGCAGATTTTATTGTTTCTTTCCTTCCCATATTTTTCACTTATCCCCTTGCCTTACTTCTTCTAAAATGAAGGTGATTTCACCGTAAATTGCATTCTGCTTGAACTTTATAGTTTTCTGCCTTATCAATTCAAGCATAGACAAAAATGTTAAGACTATATTTTGCCTGGTTACTTCCTCACCTAGCAAGTCCCTGAACTTAACTTTCCTGTCTCTGGCAAACAATTGTTTAATCTGTTCAATTCGGTCCTCCACCGTCATCTGCTGCTGCCTTACTATGCTATAGCGGTTTTGGACCTCCTCTAACCGTATCTTTTTTAAAAGAAAAACATGAAAAGCCTTCATAAATGGAAGCAAATCTAAATTTAGATAGGTTTCTAGCTCATCAGTGTAGGGTCCTAAGTCTTCTTGGGGTTTGGTATGTATCCGCTGGGCCTCCTCTTCCTGTTTTTCAAGGTATCTTGCAGCTAATTTATACCTTTTGTATTCTAAAAGCCTTTGGACCAATTCTTGGCGTGGATCTTCCATATAGTCAGGCTCATCCTCATGACTTTTACCTGGCAATAGCATTTTGGATTTGATTTCAATAAGGGTAGCAGCAAGTACCATAAAGTCACCAGCTAGGATTGGATCAATGCTTTTCATACCCTCAACATAATCAATGTATTGCCTAGTAATATCTGCAACCTCAATATCATAAATGCTCATCTGAGCATTTTCTATCAAGTAGACCAAGAGGTCGAAAGGACCTTCAAAAATATCCAGCTTAACCTTATAAATCATTGTCTCTCCGTTTTAGAATTACCAGACGATGGTTGCCTGAATAGTCCCCGAGGATTTCAATTAAGTTATAGGCCTGGGCCTTTTCAACTAGTCCTGCCAGAGCCTCTCCCTGATTGTAACCTATTTCAAAAATTATAATCCCCCCCTTAGCCAGATAATGATGGGCCTCCCCTAGTATTCGTCTATAGAAATCCAGGCCGTCCGGGCCGCCATCAAGGGCTATTA
>CAZMMB010000165.1:0-4134 GCA_964567325.1 uncultured Oscillospiraceae bacterium | reverse complement strand
GTTTATTTCTGAAAATATTGGTGTCCCCATTGCCGAACTCTATGGGATCGCAACATTTTATAGCCAGTTTGCTATCACTCCAAAAGGTAAACACCACGTGGGAGTATGCCTCGGTACAGCCTGCTATGTAAGAGGAGCCCAAAAGGTTATGGATAAAGTCGTTGAAGAGTTGGAAGTCGGTATCGGTGAAACAACGCCCGACGGATTATTCACAATTGAAGCTACTCGCTGTTTGGGTTGCTGCGGACTTGCTCCGGTTATGATGATTGACGACGATGTATATGGCAAGCTGGATAACCTAGACGTTATACCCGGTATTCTGGAAAAGTATAGAGGATGAGGTGGCGCGAATGAACATCAATGAATTAAACCAACTTAAGGATGACGCCGTAAAGGGCTTTGAAATCGATGACGGCTACCGCATAGTTGTAGGAATGGCTACTTGCGGAATTTCAGCCGGTGCAAAACCGGTCTTGGATAAACTGATTGAGGAAGCATCCGCCAAGGGCCTGGAAAATGTAAAAATAATTCCCACTGGATGCGTTGGAACATGCATATATGAACCTATTGTCGAGGTTTTAGCACCTGGCAAGGAAAAAGTTACATATATACATATGGACCCTGAAAGGGTCGAAAAAGTCGTTGCTCAGCATCTGATAAAGGGCAAACCCGTTGTGGAATACACCCTGGGCGAAGAAGCAGATGGTAAGCTGAAAAATATAGAGGATTTACAATTCTATAAAAAACAAAAAAGGGTAGTCCTCCACAATTGTGGATTGATCAATCCAGAAGATATTAACGATTATTTAGCAATAGACGGTTACCAGGCAATGGCAAAGGTTCTAACAGACATGAGCCCAAAAGAAGTAATTGAGCTTCTAAAAAGTTCCAACCTAAGGGGGAGGGGTGGAGCAGGGTTCCCAACGGGAGTAAAATGGGGATTTGCCGCTGCTAATGAGGCCGATCAAAAATATATTGTCTGCAACGCCGATGAGGGGGACCCCGGTGCATTTATGGATAGGAGCATCTTGGAGGGAGACCCCCACTCAATTTTGGAGGCCATGATTATCGGAGGGTACGCCATCGGTGCCACTAAAGGCTTCATCTATGTAAGGGCCGAGTATCCCGTCGCTGTAAGAAGGCTTGAAATTGCCATAGACCAGGCCAAGGATAAGGGCCTGCTAGGGAAAAATATTTTTGGAAGCGATTTTGATTTTGACATAGAAATCAGGCTAGGAGCTGGTGCGTTTGTATGCGGTGAAGAGACTGCTCTGATAGCCTCAATAGAAGGCAAAAGGGGTATGTCTAGGAACAAACCTCCTTTCCCGGCAAACAAAGGACTTTGGGGCAAACCAACAATAATAAACAATGTTGAAACCCTGGCTAATATTCCCAAGATAATCCTGAACGGACCCGATTGGTTTAGGGGCATGGGAACAGAAAAATCCCCAGGAACAAAGGTTTTTGCCTTAGGCGGAAAAATTAATAATACAGGCCTCGTTGAAGTTCCCATGGGCATAACCCTCAGGGAAGTTATATACGACATTGGCGAAGGCTGCTTAAATGGCAAGGCCTTTAAGGCTGTGCAAACAGGTGGACCCTCTGGCGGTTGTATAACAACCCACGACCTTGACACCCCCATAGATTTTGACAACCTGGTGGCTATTGGTTCAATGATGGGTTCCGGCGGAATGATAGTTGTTGATGAAGACAACTGCATGGTTGACATAGCCCGTTTCTTCCTTGATTTCACAGTGGACGAATCCTGTGGCAAATGCACACCATGCCGGGAAGGAACCAAAAGGATGCTTGAAATCCTTGATAAGATTACTCAGGGTTTGGGAACCATAGATGATTTAACCATTTTGGAAGAACTAGCAGAAAATATTAAAGACACTTCTCTGTGCGCATTGGGGCAAACAGCACCCAACCCCGTCCTTTCAACTATGAAGCATTTTAGGGATGAATATGTGGCACATGTAGTAGATAAGAAATGTCCAGCAAGCGTATGTAAGGAATTGCTTGAATTTTTCATAACAGATGATTGCACAGGATGTACCCGCTGCGTAAGAGTATGTCCCACTAAGGCAATTAGCGGAGCTGTTAAAAAGTTGCATGTTATCGATCAGGATAAATGCACCAAGTGCGGCGCTTGCATGGAAGCCTGTACATTCAAGGCCATAATTAGAAAATAGGAGGACAGGGCAAGATGGATAATGTTAATGTAACAATAAACGGGGTCGCAATTAGTGTCCCCAAAGACTATACAGTATTGTTGGCTGCTAAAGCCGCAGGGGTAGATATCCCCACGCTATGCTATTTAAAAGATGTAAATGAAATTGCCGCCTGCAGGGTTTGCGTTGTTGAGGCCGATATAAATGGGGTCCCAATGAGGAATCTGCCTGCATCCTGCGTGCTTCAAGTGCAGGAAGGTATGAACGTCAAAACCAATACGGCCAGAGTTCGTAAGGCGGTCCGTAAAAATGTAGAATTAATTTTGGCCAACCACAATAGAGAGTGCCTCACTTGTTTTAGAAATGGTAGCTGTGAGCTGCAAAAACTTTGTGAAGAATTAGGCATTGACGATGTTCCCTACGATGGAGCAATGAGAAAACCCGTCTTGGACGATTTGTCCCACTCTATTGTGAGGGACTCTTCCAAATGTATCCTTTGCGGAAGATGTATAAGTACCTGTAGGGATGTTCAAGGTATTGGGGTCCTTGATTTTACTAACAGGGGCTTCAATACTGAGGTTGCTCCTGCATTCGACTTCAGCATGAGAGATGTGAATTGCGTATATTGCGGACAGTGCATAAATGCCTGCCCTGTCGCGGCATTAAGGGAAAAGAACCACATTGAAAGGGTCTGGGATGCTATTGAGGATCCTAGCAAGTTTGTCATCGTCCAAACGGCTCCTGCTGTGAGATCTTCACTAGGTGAAGAATTCGGTCTTCCCGTAGGAACAGCAGTAACAGGTAAGATGGTCACAGCCCTTAAAAGGATGGGTTTTGACAAGGTCTTCGATACAAACTTTAGTGCTGACCTAACAATTTTAGAAGAAGGAACTGAACTTCTTAATAGGGTGACAACCGGTGGAACCCTGCCTATGATTACATCCTGCTCTCCAGGTTGGATTCGCTTCTGCGAAATCAATTATCCTGATTTCCTAGATAATCTATCTACTTGTAAATCACCCCAGCAGATGATGGGTGCCCTGGTAAAAACCTTCTACGCTGAAAAGTTCAATTTAGACCCGAAAGACATTGTCAGCGTTTCTGTCATGCCATGTATAGCTAAAAAAACAGAGGCAACAAGACCTGAAATGGGCAGGGATGGAATACAGGATATCGACATTGTCCTGACTACAAGGGAATTGGGCGATATGATAAAACAGGCTAGATTAAAGTTTACCGAGCTTGAGGAAGGAGAACCCGATAGCATTCTAGGTGATTACTCCGGTGCCGCAGTAATATTCGGTAACACTGGTGGAGTCATGGAGGCAGCCCTTAGAACTGTAGCCGATATTCTTTCCGGAGAAGACCTCAAAGAAATCGAATACAATGATGTTAGAGGTTTGGATGGTATAAAAGAAACTAGTGTGACCCTACCGGTAGGAGGAGTCCCCACAGAAATCAAAGTTGCTGTTGCCCATGGTACAGCCAACGCCGCTAAGCTCTTAGATGCTATAAGGGCAGGAGAAAAAGACTTTCATTTCATCGAGGTCATGGCCTGTCCAGGTGGTTGTGTCCACGGTGGCGGACAATCCCATGTTTCAGCCAAGGAAAGGCTTGTTCTTGATCCTAGGGCCTGCAGGGCTAATGCTCTCTACTCAGAAGATGAAAGACAGGTTATTAGAAAATCCCACGATAATCCTGAAGTTAAGATGCTCTATGAAGAATATCTTAAAGAACCAAATGGACATTTATCCCATGAATTGCTCCATACCCATTATCACAAAAGGGAAGTCTATTGCCCGCAGGAATAGGCTTATACATAGGGCGGGTCTGGTTTTCCAGGCCCGCTTTTTAATTAGGGCTTGCTATGTTACTATTCACACACCATATAAGTCCGGCACATCGCCGGCTAAGCGCATAAAAGGAAAATAGACCGATACAGGCCGATGCAGACCGATAC
>CAZMMB010000164.1:3493-4203 GCA_964567325.1 uncultured Oscillospiraceae bacterium | reverse complement strand
TACAGCAATTCCGACAATTTAATATTTTCAAACAATGGCGCAATAAGATATAATATAGATAAACAAGCCGTTAATTCATTAAATAAGAAAGGTTTGGTAGATAGAAATGGCATTGAAAAAGATTTTGGTATTAGGGGCAGGAGCACAAGGTTCGGCTGCGGCCCAAAGACTGAATGATGATCCAGGCGTATCTGAAATTATTTGTGCAGACTACGATATGAAAGCCGTTGAAACTCTTGTGAAGGATCTTAAAAAGGCCAGAGGAGACAGGGTTGATGCCAGGGATAAAGACAGCATTGTAAAGGCAGCGCAAGGTGTGGATTTGATTCTTAATGCCCTGCCCCTAGAATGGACAAAAAATGTTTTAGATGCAGCCTTGGAAGTCAAGGCTAACTATCAGGACTATGCAGCCACTGTGGCTTTGCATGAGGATTGGGTCGAAAGCATCCGCATTCAATATGATGTTTACGGTCCTAAATTTGAAGCTATTGGAAGGACGGCACTGATTGGCACGGGTTCAGCTCCGGGCCTTATGTGTGCAGCCACCAGGGACGCTATGCGTTATCTGGATACCTGCGACACAATTTACAATATTGTCTGGGAAGGTGTTCTGACTAAGCGCTTTCAGCCCTTCTGGTGGTCACCGGTTACAGCCTTGCACGATATGAGCGAGGAGGCTTATGCTGTGATAGATGGACAACTGGTTCGCA
>CAZMMB010000164.1:0-3483 GCA_964567325.1 uncultured Oscillospiraceae bacterium | reverse complement strand
GGCTTACCGATTACCAGACAATATGATTACATGGACAGGGAAATAACTTTTGTTGAGCACTGTCACGATGAACCCATACATTATCATTTTAACCGGGAAAAATTCTTTAAAGGTGTAAATAATGTCTACTTTAAATACGCGGGGCCGGGTATTGATTTTTCATATCCCCTCAGCAGGGCGGGCCTGCTTTCCCATACGAAAAGAAATTATAATGGGGTAGAAATTGCACCTTTTGATGTGGTATATGCTCATGTGCCACCTGCGCCCAAATACAAGGAGGAGATTAAGGAAATAATTGACGAAGGCTTGCTATTAGACGCCGGTTGTATGACCATTGAGGCTTATGGAAGCAAGGATGGTAAGGATGTTTTGGTAGAGACCCATGTAAGCGCACCAGGACTAGTTGAATCCTTTGAAAGAGCTGGAATTTCTGCAGAAATGTATATTACAGGCCAAGGAGGATACCTGTTTACCAAGATGTTTGTAAACGATAAATTCGACCAGAAAGGCTTGATTTCCTCAGATATGTTGACCATGGAACAAGTAGATTGCTATTTTGCCTATGCCAAGGAATATGACATTACATTAAATACTAGTGTAAAAGAAATTTAAAAAACGAGGGTGGGTGCTTCAGCTGTCTTCTTAGACGGCTGAAGCGGTCCTCATTATTTGCATTATTGTTTGAACATTTCGTTTTGGGCTTCGATCTTGTCTCCTTCCTCTACCATTCCACCGGATTGAATACCGTAGATATCATTCTTTGCCCTTACCTTATCGCTTGTTTTGACTGCGCCGCCTGAGCCGCCAGCGAAACTTTCAGGCCCTGTGGAACCACCTGATGTCATAGTCTGATTCATTTCATATTGGGCTTTTGCAACCTCATCTGGTCTCAATATACCACCTTGTTGATTTGTTAGTGTCATAATTTCCTCCTTTTAGTTTTTAATTAGTATTTGCCCCCAGATGCATATTATTCACTTTTCTACAATTATAATATCTTCGCCGATTTTCTTGATGCAATCCCATGGTATATGTACGTAGTTGTGGACACCTGTGAAGCTAATCCGTCCTTTGTTATCGGGTGCCATTAAGACACTAATTCTTCCGCTTCTTTCATCTAGCATCAGTTCGGCATTATACAGGTCTCCGTAGCGACTGCCATCAGCAATGTTAATGATTTCTTTTTCTCCAAGGTCAGATAATCGCATAATTACCTCCAAAAAACAAATAATATCTATACGCTTTGTCCTATTATATGGCGGAAACCATTATTAATGCGTAAAAGGAGAAAAAAATGCAGGATAAAAAAGTTGAAAAAAAGCAGGAACCCAAAAAAGGTCAACCAGAAAAGGAGCCTTCTGAGATAAAAAAAACTATAGATGATTTTGGCGTGATAAACAATGCCTTTGACTTTAGGAGCGATATACAGTATCTAACTGTTATTGGAAGTATTGAGGGCCATACTGTGTTGCCTCCCCAGGATAAAACTACCAAATATGAAAATATCATCCCTCAATTAGTTGCCGTTGAAGAAAATCCTCATATTAAGGGTTTACTTACCATACTAAATACGGTAGGTGGTGATGTGGAGGCAGGTTTGGCGATTGCTGAATTGACTGCTACCCTATCAAAGCCTACTGTATCCTTGGTGTTGGGTGGAGGGCACAGCATAGGGATACCCTTGGCTACAGCTAGCAAGTATTCCTTTATTGCTGAAAGCGCCACAATGACAATGCACCCTATAAGGATGACTGGATTGGTAATAGGGGCCCAACAGACCTATGAGTACTTTCAAAAAATGCAGGGGAGGGTGGTGGACTTCATTGCCAGAACTTCTAAAGCGGGGGTAGAAGATATAAATAACTATATGAATGCTACAGGAAATATGGCAAACGATGTGGGGACAATTCTCTATGGGAAGGAAGCAGTTGAAATAGGTTTAATCGATGAGGTCGGAGGCCTGCAAGACGCCCTAGCTAAATTGAGGGAGATGATAGAGGGGAAAGGCTGAGGCAAATGTCTGTGTCGAAAGATGTCGAAACATAGCTCTTGAAGAGCATATGGTTTAAGGTTACAATAATACCATATAATGTAATAATATCCTTAGCTATGTGAGGCAAGTATGAATTTTATTAGAATATTGGCGTTGACAGGGGACAATGATTATGCAAGGGCCCTAGGAAAAGCCCTTATGTTAAAGGATCCAATTTTTCAAGTGGATATAGCAAGCTATGAGGAATTCCAAATGGGGATTCTAGAGAAGGAAACAAACAAGGATAACTATTGCATATTTATCCTTGATGAGGAATTAAAGGGGAAATACGATTTTAAGAGCCTAGGCCTAGCTGGATTAAAGAAAATCATCTGGATAGGTGACAGCCCTAATATAGATAATGAGGAGAACTTTATTTATAAATACGGGGGTTTGAGCTCAATTAGCTCGGAAATAAAGATGACTCATGCGAGGATTACCAACAGGAGAAGAGCCTGGTTTTTAAATAACAAGGCTCCCATCATCGGTTTCACTTCCGCCGCAGGAGGTGTAGGCTTAACAAGCATAGCAATTTCTACAGCTAGGGAATTATCCTTATCCGGATATTTGAATATACTCTATATTAGCTTTGAAGAAAATGAGTCCGCATCCGTTTACATAAATTTTGACGGGGGTCGATTAACTATAGGCGAGTATCTCTATTATTTATTTGCCAGGCCTAAGAGTGAAATTTGGGCAGATATTGATTCATTCGTCCTTACAGATATTCATGGTTTTTCTGCCTTTAGGCCAGCTAAAGGCATAAATGAATTATCTAGGTTAGATTGTGACCAGCAGTTGTACTTCCTTAAATCTCTCACGGATTCACTTAAATTCAATTATATTTTCATGGATTTTCCTTTTCGCCCTTCAAGCCAGTTCCAGGCATTAGCTGAATCGTGTAAACGAATTTTTTTGATAGACGACGGTAGTTACACTTCCATGTATAAAAATCAAGAGCTGGTTAAAAATCTTTCACCTAATCTTATAAGTTCTTTAAAAGACAGGATAATCCATGTAACCAACAAATGGCAAATGGAAAAAGAAATTTTAATAGATATGGATAACTTGTGTATTGAATACGATCCGGAAAGCTTTAAACACACCAGTGATTTCAAGATAAATATAAACCTAAGGGGACAATTCGGTTTAGGAATAAGGAGGATTGCCGATGAACTTGCAAGCCAGACATGAGGGAATCAGTAGCCTTAAAGAAATAACTGACAGTGTTAGGGAGGTGATAAGCAGCAGGAATGAGAAGCTCACAGATAAGGAGGTGTTGGAGCTCATTGAAGAATATGTATTGTATGGGCCCAAGACTAGGTCTTGTTCATTTTCTACAAAATCCGAAATTGTAAAAGGGGTTTTCAATACTACCAGGAAGGAGCTGGGCCTGTTGCAGCCATTTGCAGATGATCCTGAGGTAAGCGAAATTATGGTCAATGGACTTG
>CAZMMB010000163.1:0-4291 GCA_964567325.1 uncultured Oscillospiraceae bacterium | reverse complement strand
TAGATGTGGCTTTGTTCGGACGTATGGTTGCAGATGCACCAGATTTAAATGTTGATGCGAGTTCACAGGTTGCTCATTCGATATCTACACATGAAATAGCAACAGAATTTGATTTTTTCACAGCCGTTGACGACATAAGTCCTGACGATCACGCAGGAGCAGGTATGCTTGGAACGGTAGAATATAACTCTTCAACATTGTACAGGTATGCAAATGTAGCAATACATGAGCTGAATATTCAGCTGGATAATAGCAAGGAGCAGGTCATCGAGTCATTAAAACTATTTATTAAAGCATTTGTATTGTCTTTGCCAACAGGAAAAATCAATACCTTTGCAAATCAGACGCTTCCTGATGCATTAATTGTTTCCGTACGTTCAGATCGCCCTGTAAACCTAGTAAATGCTTTTGAAAATCCCGTTAAAGCAAAAGACGGATATCTAAACGGATCCATTTCCAAACTTAAAGAAGAGTTTAGAAAAATTAACCGTTTTGCTGAGGAACCTATTGCGTCTTTTACTATAGGTGATATAGAGGGAATAGGGGAATGTAAGGAGAACCTAAATGAATTATTAGATGCATTCGGAAATACTATAGACAGTTTATTATAGGTGAGGTTCATTATGAAAACAATTATATTGAAATTTTCTGGTCCTTTGCAATCATGGGGAATCGGATCTCATTTTGAAACTAGGGATACGGCAAGATATCCAACAAAAAGTGCAGTTGTTGGGATAATTGGTGGTGCCTTAGGGTATCGCCGGAATGAAACCGAAAGACTCCAAAGGCTCAATGAATTATCTTTCGGTGTTCGAATTGAACAAAAGGGAACATTATTAAAGGATTACCACATTGCAAGATCTGCGAATCAGACTTATGTAACAAATAGATATTACTTGCAAGATGCAGTTTTTTTAACAATGATTTCACATGAAGATTCAAGCTGGGTTGATGCTGTGGCAAAAGCACTCGCTTATCCTGTATTTCCCCTATATATGGGACGACGTAGCGTTCCGGTAGACAGTGAATTTTTTCAAGGCGTTGTGGAAGGTGATTTGTTATCTAATATCAAATCGTATGATTGGCAGGCGAGTATGTGGTACCAGAAAAAAAATTTACGAGAAAGTCAATTAAACAAGGTGATGTTAGATGCTTATGTAGATGCGAATTTACTAGATGATTCTTCACTTCCGTTTTTTCAGCGGGATAGGGCGGAATCATTTGATTTGATCAATCGAAAACATGGCTTTAGGGCGGTAAAATCTCTGAAGGTGGAGATTGAAATTGAAGAAATGTGCAAAGATGCTGAGCACGATGCCTTTCAAGGTATAGGAGGCTTATGATGTATTATATATCGCGAGTGGAAATTGATACGGTGAACCGTAGAAAGTTTTCGGATCTAACTCACTTAGGTGCATATCATAATTGGGTTGAAAAAAGTTTTCCTGAAGAATTAGTTGTCGGGGAAAGAAGTCGCAAATTATGGAGAATCGACCAGCTGAAAGGAAAAACTTATCTGCTGATTATCAGCCAAGGTGAGCCAGACATGAAACAATTCGAGTCGTACGGAGTTCCTGGTACAGGACAATGCAAAATATATGATGATTTTTTACATAGCCTGAAGGATGGTCAAAAAATGTCATTTCGATTAACAGCAAATCCTGTGAGAGCTGTTAAGGAAGGTCATGAAAGGGGAAGGGTTTATCCACACATTACAGTAAAGCAGCAATTAGAATATCTGGAAAAACGTGTAGAGAGATTAGGTTTTTCGTTGGTAAATAATGATTACCGGGTAGTACAAAGGGATTTTCCAATACTGAAGAAAAAAGGTGGGAAATGTATTAAGTTAGCCAGAGCAATTTACGAAGGCAGTCTAATTATTGAAAATGTTGGGGATTTCAGGAAAACTCTGACTGAGGGTGTGGGAAAAGAGAAAGCATATGGTTTTGGTATGATGACCGTAATGCCGTGAGGGAGATTGATGGGTGGGATATCAGGAATTAAAAAGCCGAAGTTGCAAGCGCTTCCACGAATTAGAGATAGAATAACATTTCTATATGTAGAACATGCAAAAGTTAATAGACAAGATGGTGCTATTACGGTGACAGACAGTAGGGGCATTATACGTATTCCGGCGGCCACTATCGGAGTAATATTGCTTGGACCAGGAACGGATGTTACACATCGAGCTATGGAGTTAATAGGAGATACAGGAATGAGTGTTGTGTGGGTCGGGGAATGGGGAGTTAGGCATTATGCACATGGCCGGGCTTTGTCGCATAATACCAAATTGCTTACGAAACAAGCAAAATTAGTTTCTAATGTAAAATTAAGAGTGTCAGTAGCAAGGAAAATGTATCAAATGCGTTTCAAAGATGAAGATGTTTCTAACCTTACAATGCAGCAGCTTCGAGGTCGAGAGGGGGCTAGGGTGAGAAGCATCTATAGGAAAGAATCAAAAGTAACAGGGGTTCCTTGGACAGGCAGAGAATATGACCCTGATGATTTTTCAAGCGGGACTCCAATTAATCAAGCACTATCAGCGGCTCACACAGCCTTATATGGCTTGGTATATAGTGTAATTGTAGCTTTAGGATTATCACCAGGATTAGGGTTTGTTCACACGGGACATGATTTGTCTTTTGTTTACGACATTGCCGATTTATATAAAGCAGATGTTACAATACCTATTGCTTTTAAAATCGCATCAAAGTCAGGTGTGGAGAATATAGGAAGAGAAACGCGGCTGGCTGTGCGTGATGCTTTTACAGATGGCAAAATTATGAAAAAGATTACGAAGGATTTATATGACCTTATGGGCGAAGGGGAACAAGAGGCGATTACTGATTTAATCAATCTCTGGGATGATAAAGAGGGCCTTGTGGAGCACGGAGTCTCATATGAAGAATTTTAATAAAAGGGGCTGGGGATAATATGCCTATGACGGTTGTTACATTAACAAATGTATCCAGTTCTCTAAGAGGAGATTTGACTAAATGGCTGCAAGAAATATCTACAGGTGTCTATGTAGGGAACATAAATACACGGATTAGAGAAGAATTGTGGTTAAGAATTATTGATAACATCAAACAGGGACAAGCAACCATGTCTTATGCTAAACGTAATGAAGTAGGTTATGATTTCTTGGTGCATAATACAAAAAGAGAAGTGATTTATTACGATGGAATACCCCTAGTTTTTCTGCCAAAAGAATTAGGCTCTATGTCATTGCGGCAATTAGGTTTTAGTAATGCTTCAAAGCATGAAAAAATAAAAAGGGCTAGGCAGCATAGAAAAGCTAAAAGCGAAAATAGTAATGAGGATTATGTAGTTGTAGATTTAGAGACAACAGGTGTAAACCCAGAAAAAGATCAGATCATTGAAATAGCAGCAATAAAAATTGAAGATAATGAGATGATTGTATTTCAAGAGTTGGTAAAAATTGAGGAAAAGCTTCAAAGAGAAATATCAGAACTAACGGGAATTACAGATGAAATGTTGGCTTATGATGGAAGGGGCATTGATACTGTTCTTGATGAATTTATACAATTTATAGGAGATGCAATCCTAGTTGGATATAATGTAAAATTTGATATCAGTTTTCTTAATGTTGAATTAAAAAGGAGTGGCAAGGAGATATTGGCGAATAAAGCGATATGTCTTTTACAAGAGGTGAAAAGACAACAGCAACTGTTACGAGACTATAAGTTAAGTACTGTTTTAGCAAAATACAACATAAATACCGTAGGTTTGCATCGAGCTTATGCAGATGCAAAGGCGGAATTTGAATTAGCGGTGAAACTAAATGTTTTTTAGGAATTTGAAATATATAAATGGCTAGAAACCAAGGATTTTTAAGTGTGTTCCCCGCATAAGCGGGGGTGATCCTAAATGGGAATTGCAGCCATGATTGATCTTTGGGTGTTCCCCGCATAAGCGGGGGTGATCCTTATGCGAAATACTTATTATAGTGCAAAGTCAGGTGTTCCCCGCATAAGCGGGGGTGATCCTGCATCTTCTCGTCGCTACACGGAGCAAAAATAGTGTTCCCCGCATAAGCGGGGGTGATCCTATCTAATATTAAACTATAAACCATATTCAAATGTGTTCCCCGCATAAGCGGGGGTGATCCCTATAACAAACTGATAATAGGATAAAGGAGAATGTGTTCCCCGCATAAGCGGGGGTGATCCTCACTATTGAACACAATAGTAATCTTTATGAAGGTGTTCCCCGCATAAGCGGGGGTGATCCTGAAATGGAGGTTATAAAATGAAAAACAAGGAAGTGT
>CAZMMB010000162.1:1835-4325 GCA_964567325.1 uncultured Oscillospiraceae bacterium | reverse complement strand
AGCTTGTTTTAATCGATGGGGCCGTAGATAGACGGTCAATAGCTGCGCCTGCTAGCTCCGATGCTATTATTTTGGCAACGGGGGCGGTCCTGTCCAGGAGCCTAAGAAAAACTGTGGAGGAAACCCTCCATGTTTTAAACCTCTACCGCTTGCCCTTACTTCCGGAGGGAGATGTAAGGGACAAGCTTACAGAGGGTAAGGCGGAAGAAAAAATTAAACTTATAGAAAAAGATAGGGTCCTGGATATGGATTTGGCAACAGGTCTAATGGCTGGAAAATTTTTAGACCAGGCTGTGGGCCAGGATACACAATTTATATATGTTCCAGGGGCTCTGACTCAAAGCGTCATTTCCGATATTCATCCATCAAAGCTGAGAAAGTTGACTTTTGTGCTCAAGGATCCAACTAGGATTTTTATTGGATCTACCCCTTGGCAGCAGCTATGTAAGAAGGGTTTTAAAGTTAATGTTTTGGAAAATATAGAGGTTGCTGCCCTGACTGTCAACCCCTATGCTCCTTCTGGATATTCCTTCGGCCACAAGGAACTGCTGAATGCTATGGAAGCTGTTATAAAAGATATACCTGTTATAGATGTGAGGTATTCTGCAGCAAGCGGACTTTGTTAGATGTCCTGATGATTGGAAATGCTATCCATAGGTTAGGATTGGTCTGCTTTAGCTAAGAAAGGAAAAAGTATGCGGCTGTGCAATCCTAAAACTAAAAAGGAAACAGGTTACGAATATGTGGTGAAGGCTCTCCGCATTCTGACCCCCTATGGTAAAAAGCGGGCTGCTAGTCTGTCTGCATATGGACCGGGGCAAGAGGCCCTGCTGCAGAAGGAACTGAATCGCCTTGAGCAAACAATTGATATTTTAGAAAAAAAATCTGAGGTGGCGGGTTTTATACAGGAAATACTAGCAGAGGTGAAAGACAACACATTTACTATTGAGCGAAGCATTGCCAACGTATTGTCTGTGGTAGAGCTGTACGAGATTAAGACCTTGTTGATACAGATGGAGAAAATTGGGGAATATTTGGATGCCATACAAGTAAAGGGCATTGGAATACCTGGCAAATTTCAATTGGTGGATCTTTCCCCCTTGCTCAACACATTAGATCCAGGCGGAGAAAGAATCAATACCTTTTACCTTTACGATAGTTTTTCAAACGAGTTAGCTGATTTGAGAAAGGAAAAGCGTCAGCTTGAGCTGAGCATACGAAAGGCTAAAAAACAGCACAAGTGTCTTGTCGAAAATAAGTACTCAATTGTCATGTCACCTAAGTTTGAATACATGGTGTCAAAGTCAGATAAAGACTTAATTGAAAAGGCCAATAAAATTCCTGAGCTTGTCCTTTCAGACCAAGACTATATGACCGCAATTTTCTCCTTGAGGTCTGGCCCAGCCCTTGATGAGATGGTTAGGAATATGGAAAAAATCAACGATTCCATTGAATCAGAAGAGTTGTTGGTTAGGGAAAAACTATCCTTGAGCATTAGGGAATACAGGGAGGAGTTGACAAAAAACTGTCAGGCAATCGGTGAGCTTGATTTTAATTTTGCCAAAGCAAGGTTTTCCATCCAAAACAAGTGTCTTAAACCAGAAATTGTTGAAGGTCACTCGCTAAAAATAAGGGAGGGGCGCCAGCTCTTGCTGGAAAATATTTTGAAAGAAAAGGGTAAAGACTATTGTCCTGTTTCAATTGAACTTAGTGAGGGTGTGACATGCATCACAGGGGCAAATATGGGTGGGAAAACTATTTCACTGAAGATGGTAGGTCAATGCGCCCTTTTAGCCCAGCACGGTTTCTTTTTACCATGCAGGCAGGCAGTGGTTGGCCTATCCAGCCATATCCATATATTGGTAGGCGATAGTCAGAATATACAGCGGGGCTTATCAAGTTTTGGCAGTGAGATGGAGGAATTGAAAGATATTATTGACCGAAGCAGGGAAAGGGCCTTGCTGCTAATAGACGAAATCGCCAGCGGTACTAACCCGGTAGAGGGTCAGGCTTTGACTAAAAGTGTAATAAATTATTTGAATTCTAAACCTTATATAAGCCTTGTCACAACACATTTTGACAATGTTTTGATAGGGGATAAGATAAAAAATATGCAGGTTAGAGGACTTGCTGATGTCAATTTCGACAAGCTATCCCGAGAGATTCGTTATGCAAATCGCAATGAGAGAATAGAAATCATTGGCAAGTACATGGATTACAGATTGGTTCAGGTATATGAAAATGAGGAAATTCCTAAAGATGCGTTAAACATCGCACAGATGCTCGGAATAAACCGGGACATTATAGAGTTAGCCAGAAAATTTATGGAGGATCGATAGGATGAATAGTAAGCTAAATTTAGATCCCACAATCATTGATAGTGCCAGGTCGTCTGCAGCGGCTATTGCGGCTGATATGCAGAAATTCATAGACAGGCACACTACGGTCAGCACTGAGCGAACGGTTGTTAGACTGCTGGGTGTCGACGGT
>CAZMMB010000162.1:0-1825 GCA_964567325.1 uncultured Oscillospiraceae bacterium | reverse complement strand
TGTGGATGATGTGGAGACCCCCCTGCCCAATGTTGTGGTAGATGCGATTAAGGATGGAGGGGGTCTAGGGAGAGGTGCTGCCTACTGGATAGGTAATGCAATGATTCAAACAGGGCTTTCCCCACAGGAAATCGCAAAAAAGGTGGCCACTGGAGAAATTGACTTATTGAAGCAGACATTGGCCCCCTTAGATGAGGTGGAGAAGAAGTTGCTGCCTGTGATTAAAGAGATACTTGCAGGGATAAGGGCCCAAAGTGAGCGAAGAGATAAGTATCTTCAAGATTTAGGAGAGGGAAAACAGCCCTATCTATACGTTATTGTTGCTACGGGCAATATCTATGAGGATATAGTTCAAGCTAAGGCGGCTGCCAAGCAAGGGGCGGATATAATTGCTGTAATCAGGACTACGGGCCAAAGCCTTTTAGACTATGTACCATATGGGGCAACGACAGAGGGCTTTGGAGGAACCTATGCTACCCAGGAGAATTTCCGCTTAATGAGGGAAGCCTTAGACGAGGTAGGTGAGGAGGTAGGAAGATATATACGCCTTTGCAATTACAGCTCTGGTATGTGCATGGCAGAAATTGCTGCCATGGGTGCCATAGAACGCTTAGATGTTATGCTCAATGATGCCCTTTACGGTATTCTTTTTAGGGATATCAACATGCAAAGAACCCTGATAGACCAGTATTTCTCAAGGGTGATCATTGGATTCGCTGGCATTACCTTTAACTCTGGTGAAGATAACTATCTAACAACAGCTGATGCCTATGAAGAGGCCCATACAGTCTTGGCATCCCAGCTAATAAATGAACAATTTGCAGTTTTGGCAAATATCCCAGAGGAACAGATGGGCCTAGGCCACGCTTTTGAGATGGATCCGGACACGGAAAACGGTTTCCTATATGAATTAGCACAGGCTATTATGGCAAGAGAAATTTTCCCTAAAGCTTCATTAAAATACATGCCGCCAACAAAGCTTATGACGGGAAATATATTCAAGGGCCATATCATGGATGCCTTATTTAACCTTATAGCTGTGTGGTCAGGCCAATCATTGCAACTTTTAGGCATGTTGACTGAGGCTATCCACACACCCCATCTTCATGATAGAATGCTATCAATTGAAAATGCATCCTATATTTTCAATAACGCTAGGGCCATTGGTGAAGAGGTACAGTTTAAGGAGGGTGGAATCATACAAAAGAGGGCTCAGGATGTTCTAAAAGAAGCTGATAATTTGCTTAAAAATATAAAGGCTGAGGGCTTATTTTCCACAATTGAGCAGGGGAAATTTGGCGGTGTCAAGCGCGCCCGAGATGGTGGAAAAGGTTTGTCGGGAGTCTGCCTGAAAGATGAACAGTATATTAATCCATTCATTTCACTTATGTTGGGAGGTGAGAAATAATGACTACAGTAAACACCACTGCTACTGCAAAGGTAGATCTTACAAAGGTTAAACCCTATGGAGACACCATGAATGACGGTATGGTGCAGTTATCCTTTACTCTGCCTGTCCCAACAGGGGATGAAGCCAATGAGGCTGCCAAAATCCTGGCTAAAAAGATGGGTTTAGATGAACCTAATGTAGTTTATTTCAAGGATTTAGGAATCGGCTACACATATTTTGTTGTATATGGTAAATGCCAGCACACAGTAGATTATACAACCATTATAGTGCCCAAGGTTGAAGGGGATGTAATGGATAGGTTAGAATGCGAGAAGTTTATAGAGGACAACATAAAAAGGGATGTAATTATAGTTGGAGCCTGTACTGGTACTGATGCTCATACTGTTGGAATCGATGCCATAATCAATATGAAAG
>CAZMMB010000161.1:1584-4355 GCA_964567325.1 uncultured Oscillospiraceae bacterium | reverse complement strand
TATGGGGAAAAAATGGGCCAACTGAAAGAATTCGCCTTGGAAGCAGCTAGTCAGGCATCTACCATGGAGCGCAGGGCGGAAGACCTGGAAAGGGAAGTGGAAAAACTCAAAAAAGCAGAGTACATGAGCAAATATATCGGCCAAGATTTCAAAGGAATCATTAGCGGGCTTGCTAGCTTTGGTTTTTTTGTGGAGCTGGATAATACTATCGAAGGATTGGTAAGGATAGATTCTGTAAGTGATGATTATTATATATATGAAGCCCAGGCTTATCGATTTATAGGCGAAAACACGGGTAGAATTTTTCGTTTAGGGGATTCAGTGGGAATAACTGTGCTTTCAGTGGATATAGAGGCTAGGGAAATTAACTTTTCCATCAGCGATCTGGATTCCAGAAGGAAGGGGTAAAAATCAAGAGCAAGGTAAAGAGTTCAAGCCTGCCTAGCAACATGAGAAAGCAGAGATAGACTTTGGAGAAGGTAGAATATATAGCAAAGCTTCCGCCGGGGCCAACATCTCCCATTCCGGTACCCACATTGTTTATCATGGAGGCAACTGTAGACACAGTAGTTAAAAAATCAAAGCCCTCTAGAGATAAAATTAAGAGGCTGATTATAAAAAAGATAGTATATAGTGAAAGAAATGCCACCACTCCTGATATAACCTCTCCTGACAGGGTTTTACCTTGGACTTTAACGGGCACGACAGCCCGTGGATGGAGTCTTATAAAAAGCTCTCTGGCGACCAGCTTGAAGAGTATTATTAATCGTATTATTTTGATTCCCCCACCTGTGGAGGAGGATGATGCCCCAATTATCATCAGGAGTAGGAGGACCATCTTGCTGAATGTGGGCCACATGTCAAAATCAGCGCTATAATGGCCAGTTGTGGTAAGGAAGGCCGATGTCTGGAAAAAGCCGTGCCTCAGGGATTGGGAAACCTTTTCACAGCTACCGGTCAATTGCAGGTTTAAACTGATGGACATTCCTGATAATAATAATATAAGCAGGAAGACTTTCAATTCGCTATTTGAAAGGAAATTTATCCACTTGCCACGTATAGACCTATAATAAAGGTTATAGTTGATGCAGGTAAGAACAGTGAAAAAACCTGCTATGAATTCAATGTAAATGCTATTAAAATGCGATAGGCCCGAGCTATAATTTGATAAACCACCCGAGGCAGCGCAGGCGGTTGATGCAACAAAAGAATCGAATAAATTTAAGCCGGCTAATCTAAACAGGACGATGGCCATTAGGGTGAAAAAAGCATAAATCATATAAAGTATTTTTGCTGAATCGCTCATTTTAGGTGCTATTTTGTTCAAATTGATACCGGGGGTTTCTGCCTTGGCTATATGGTGGCCACTTATGCCTAGCATGGGCAGGATACTTATAGCAAAAACTAATATTCCCATTCCACCCATCCATTGGCTAAAGGACCGCCAAAACAGGATCCCTTTTGGGAGACTCTCAAGTTGATCGATTATGGTAGCCCCTGTAGTAGTGAAGCCGGAGACGGATTCGAAAAAAGCGTTGGTGAAACCGTTTATAGTGCCGGTAACCAGGTAAGGTAAACAGCCAATGAGTGAGGCCAGGACCCAGCTGCTGGCAACGACTAAAAAACTCTCCCTCATTTTTAATTTCGATACTCTTTCCTTAGATTTGGCGCTTATCAATATTCCTATAGTTACTGTTGGCAGGATAATTTTTATGAAATCAATCCCGATATCGCCTTCACCATAGATAAATGATATTAGGGCTGAAGGCAACATGGATAGTCCTAAAAGGAGAAAGACAAAGCCAAGTATTCGTATTATTGCCCTATAGTTCAATGTCATGATTCCCATTCCTTTGATCGAATATATTTCTCTAACTTATGTCTGTGGGACAAGAGAAAAAATACTATAACCCTATCATTTTCTAAAATTACTGTATCGCCCTTGGGTATAATAGCCTCATCACCGCGATGGATAGCGGCTATAATTATTCCATCAGGAATTCTTAGTTTAGAAAGGGCTAAACCTGTCAGTTTCATATGCTTATCGGCTAGAATCTCAATAAATTCTGCCTGTCCTTGGATCATTTTGGAAAAAAGAATATGTTTTGACCCCTGTATATACCTAAGAATTTCCGTGGCTGTCATTTCTAAAGGATTGATAGCCATACTTATGCCCATTCTTTCTACTAAGTTTGCGTAGCTATTCCTACTAATCTTGGCTACTACATCCTCTATATTTTTTTCGTTTGCAGTAAGGGCTAAAAGAAGGTTTTCTTCATCAAAACCTGTTACCGATACGAAGGCGTCCATTTCATCAATATTTTCATCTTCTAGGAAATTCATATCGGTTGCATCACCGTTTAAAACTAGAACTCCGTCCAAGTGTTCTGAAAGGTAGTGGCATCGTTCTTTATCTATTTCTATCAATTTGACCGATACATTGAAATCTGCTAATTGCTTGGCCAAATAGTAACCGCTTTTACCTCCGCCAGCAATCATTACCTTTTGCAGGTCGGTATATCTACCTTTCTCGTGGACTTTTTCCTTTAGTTTTAAAATAATTTCATCTTTTCCTAAGACGTATAGATAATCATCCGCCTCTATAAGGGTGTTGCCATTGGGCACTATTATTTTTCCATTTCGTGATATGGCTACAATCAACATAGTGTCTAGGGCATTTCCTATATTTGAAATTTTTTTACCCAAAATACCAGGAAGGCGGTCTGATACAAATTCAATTATTGAAATCAGCCCCGTGGAAAAGTATCCGT
>CAZMMB010000161.1:0-1574 GCA_964567325.1 uncultured Oscillospiraceae bacterium | reverse complement strand
TGTCAGGGTATATTTCTGTACAAGATATTTGTATATTTCTTCAGCGATTGAAAGGTCTGGATTGACTATAAAATCGATAGATAATGTCTTTTTAATAAAGTTTAAATGGTTGACATATTCAGGATCCCTGATTCTGGCAATCACTTTTGCACAACCTAGTCTTTTAGCCAAGGAACAAATAACCATGTTTTTTTCATCGTTGTCAGTCACAGCCACTAAAAAATCATAGGATTCAATCGATGCATCCCGCAAGATATCCGGATCTTTGCCGTTGCCGACAATTGTTAAAATATCATACTGATCGCTAACTTTCTGTAAAAGGTAATCATCCTTATCGATGATGGTAATCTCATAACCGGTATCTAATAGGGCCTCTGTTATATTAAGCCCT
Source organism: uncultured Oscillospiraceae bacterium (assembly GCA_964567325.1). Classification (GTDB taxonomy): domain Bacteria; phylum Bacillota; class Clostridia; order Peptostreptococcales; family Anaerovoracaceae; genus UBA1426. Next base: position 1,183 of record CAZMMB010000161.1, on the reverse strand, counting down.
AGTTTTCCAGCACCTATTATTGCTATTTTCATAAACTATAGTTTCCCTTTCATGGATGTGAAATGCCTTGGCTATGATTATAATCCTTACTCGATTGAAATCAATATAATTTTAGGATAATATTAAGAAGCTGTATTCAAATATATAAAATATTAGGTGTATTGGAGGATGACCATGGAAATAAAAAGGTTAGTAGGCGGTGCTTTAGAGAGCAATGGTTACATCATATATAATAAGGGCTATGATAGCTGTTTCATAATAGATCCAGGCTATGGGGCAGATAATTTTATCAGGGAAATTGGTAAAATGGAATTAAGTCTTGCGGGTATTCTTTTGACCCACCACCACTATGATCACATAGGTGGTGTTGATGGGATAGTTGATAGGTTTAAATGTCCCGTTTATCTTCATAAGGAGGATTGTGGTAGATATGGGAAGCCAGTGGATATACAGCTAGAAAATGGGGAGGAAATAGTGCTTGGTGATGAAGTCATTCGGGTGATACATACACCCGGCCATACTAAGGGTAGTGTCTGCTACTACAGTGATAAAAGCGAACTAGCCTTCACAGGAGATACTATTTTCAATGTGGATCTGGGTAGGACGGATTTAGAAGATGGATCTCCTGAAAAAATGATAGATTCCATAGCAAATATTATTTCCAAGTGGAGTAATAATATTACCATTTATCCAGGGCATGGTGACCCGGCGTCTATGGAATATGTCAGACAACACAATCAAGAGTACCTGGACATAGTCCATAATCGAACCGAGTAGGTGTAAAGGAAAAAGGTTGACACCCATTCTAGACTATGTTATCTTACTAGGGTAACGGGGTGATTGAGATGCTCAATGACATAATTGAAATCAGTATGTTATATGATTTTTACGGTGACCTGCTCAGCAAAAAGCAAAAGGAAATTCTAGGCTTATACTATAGCGAAAACTACAGTTTGGGGGAAATAGCCGGGGAATATGGCCTTACTCGGCAAGGGATTCATGAAACCATTAAACGGGGACATGCAAAACTTCGAGACTATGAGAAGAAATTGAAATTGATTAGTAAATATGAAAAGGAAGAAAGAAGCATAGACTTTTTGAGACGGGAGATAGGCCAATTAATTTCTATGTTAGGGCATGACCGAGAAATCGTTTTAAAACTTGAAAGAATCAAGCTAGAAGT
>CAZMMB010000160.1:0-4382 GCA_964567325.1 uncultured Oscillospiraceae bacterium | reverse complement strand
GAACCACAATACGTCATCAGAATTGCTGCCTCAACGTGCCTTGAGAGGTCAATAAAGATGTCATATGAACCTAGTTATTCCTTGGTGGAAGGGTGTCTTGCAGATATCATCTGACTAGATATATATTTTAATTACAATATATTTATTCATGAGTATTCCTTTTCCAATAATCTATAGCAAGTTGAGTCCGATCTCTTACTTGTAGTTTTTCCAATATAATTGATAAACTATTACGTACCGTCCCCTCTGTAATAAAAAGCTGCTGTGCAATCTCACGATTTGATAGACCTTGCGCTACCAATTCTAAAATGTCCTTTTCTCGAGGGGTTAATTGTTCATACTCAGTCTTTTGATTTTGAGTCAATTGTTCTAATACCTCTGAATCCAGCACTGTAGTGCCAGATAATAAAGCACGTATTTGTTGAGCCATATTTTGGATTTTAATCGATTTTATCAAATAGCCTTCTGCTCCTGCTAAAATTGCAAGACGAATATTTCGTTCATCTTTAAACGTAGTTATCATCATCACCTTAATTTGTGGCCAATTTTCCTTAATCTTTCTAGTGGCAACTATTCCGTCCATTATGGGCATTTGTATATCCATGAGAACCACATCTGGAAGTATCCTTTCACAAGTTTCTATAGCCTCTTCACCATTATATGCTGTAGCTAGTACTTCTATATCATCTTCCCTTGAAAGGAGAACTTGTAGGCTTTTACATACTAAAGGATCATCATCTACAATTATAATTTTCATTTTGTGATTTCCTCCCTATCCATTGGTAGAACACAGATTAGACTAAAACCTTTATCTGTAGAATCAGTAGATATATTCCCACCTACCGCCTGAGCACGTTGCCTAAGGTTTCTTATTCCAATTCCTACTCCATCACCTCTACTACCTATTCCATCATCTATTATACTTAATCTTGCAATATGAGGATTTATGTCCAAATCAACTTCTACTTTGCTAGCCTGAGCATAGCGTGATACATTAGTTAAAGCCTCCTTTAAACAAGGCTCAAGAATACTCCATAAGTGTACAGGCACAGTTGATGAATCCCCAAAAATACTTAAGTCTACTTTAAAATTACTATATCCATTACATATATCCTTAAATCTATTAATTCCCATTACCTCTAATGGTTTCATATTATGAACCGTCTCTCTTAATTGAGTTGCGCTATTATTAAGTCGTTCTTTTGTCTGTTGGAACATATCACTTGCTAAAGGATCCTCTTCTATCCACAATTGTTCAAATGCTTGTAATGCCAAAAGAGCAGCTGTTAGTTCATGTCCTACATTATCGTGTAATTCCTGAGCAATTCGATTACGCTCACTTAACTCTGCCATGCGTGCAACTTGAGAATTGGCAATAAGTAGCTCACCTTTAAGCTCTTCCAATTCATATCTACCGTGTCTTTGCTTATCTAGGTCTTGCCTATATATTCTTGTATCAATCGACCAACCATTAAGAATTTTCCCTATAAAGCTAGCCAATATGAAAGTAATGATTAAAGGAAAGGAAAATATATTAAATATAATGATATAGATGAGACTAGGCAAAGACATCCATGCTTTCCCTATAATCATAGCTTCAAGGAAAGGCATAGCAAGGCCAAATGATGCTTCTTCCCAAAGAGGGATAGCTATCATACAAGCTACTTGATCTATAAGTATCATCCAATTGGGAATATTAAACCTCCAACGGATTAATGACATTATCATCAAAAACAACAGAAGGACTATTCCTACCTGGTTACCATCTCCTCGAATCCAGAGATTTAAAAGTAGGAATAATCCTATTGTGCGTGCTAGTATTATACTATTTTTCGGAGTCCATATTTCAAGTTTGCCTTGCATATTTGCACCTTCTTAATGTTTCTTTATGAAGTAATTATAACATCTAATATTATAATCAACAATTCAAATCAAATAATATCTCTTCTGCTTCCAAATATTAAGAATACAATGGTAAACATAAACATCATAACTAAAGGTAGAGCAATATCCCCTATAGAAGCACCGTAAGCAACTCGTATAATCCCTTCAGAGTACCAGTAGGTAGGTAATAACATTGCAATACGCTGAATAAACACTGGCATAATCTGTATTGGCCAGAAAACTCCACCTAACATACTTATCAATGCTATTACTCCTGTTAATAGAGCTAATGCTGCCTCTTTATTACGAATTATAGCATAAAGTGCTAAAGAAAAACCAATAGCAGTTACAGAAAAAAATGTGTAGACTATAAATAACAATACTGGAGAGACTAAATTTTCACCATGATATAATACACCCATTAATACTACTAGGCCGTTCACTCCTATGAGTAATACTGAATAGGCTAATAGATTCTGCCATAGATACTGAAAATGGGTAATAGGTGCAACACTAATTCTTAAAGTAGTCTTTCTAGTACGATCTTCTATGATAATGGCCGTAAGCCTTGCAGCTATAAATAATAGTAACACTCCATAATATTGAAACCCCATAGGTATAGGTGGCCATTCCAAGTCTGGTAAAAATACTAATATAATTGGCAAAATCAATAGAAATATAATATTTGATGGTTGACGAAAATATCGCTTTAAAGCAAACTTGAATATTGTCATGCTAATTTTCTCCTTCCAATATATATTGCTATGGTTGCCATAATCACTGCTTCAATTATTAGAATTCCAATATTTAGTAAAACATCACCCATATTTCCCCATATCACCGCATATGTCGCCCCTTCTGCTAGGGAAAATGGATTTATATAAGAGGTTATAAAATTTAAAATTCCAATATCAGGCATCGTAAACCAGACCCCACCTAGTGCTATAGATATTATTCCAAAAGCTGTTCCTGCTCTTTCAGCTGTTTTGTAGTTTTTCACTCCAAGTATTAAGCTTAGGAACACCAATTGAGTCAAAATGGACATTGCTAGCAAAGTTAGCATCACGATTCCAATATTTCCCCAGTTTACATCATAGACAAAGTGTGTAAATACTACCATTACTAGACCTTGTATCATATTGAATATGCTAGTTGATATAATAATTGAAAATGCATGCTCATGAGGTGAATAAGGTAATGAATACATTCTCCATTTCGTTGATTCTATTAAATCACTTCTCATAAATTCCAATGTATAAGTTCCTCCAAAGAACTGAAAGGCAAATATTTGAGTGATAGCGATTTGATCCATAAAAGGTATTCCCGTGTTGCTATCCACTGCATTTCCCGCTACTAAACCTAATACAGTTATTAAAGCCAAGGGAAGCCCTATCAATATCAGATGTGCAAAATAACCTCTAAGCATCCTTCTAATCATAAAATAGCTAGATCTTAAGATCATCTTATTTCTCCTCCCCATCTCTTAATTTCTTTCCAGTAAGGGTAAGAAATACATCCTCTAGATTTGGTTTTTCAGTATTAACAGAACGTACTCCTCCATAGTCCTTTGCAATATATAAAGCACGATCTAAGACACCAGAACCTACACTTGATATAATCAGTATTTGTTTCTCTTCTTTAATCACTTGCTTTACCCCATCAAGCTTATTTAACTTTTCAATGAGCACATCATTTGACTCAACTACCTCTAATTTTATCTTTTCTTCATGCTGAATCTTTTGTACCAATTCATCAACTGTCCCTTGGGCAATAACATGTCCTTGATCCATTATAACTACTCTCGAAGCTATCGATTGAACCTCTTCTATATAATGAGTGGTATAGATTATAGTGGTTCCTTGTCTGTTAAGTTCTCTTACAGTATCAATTATATGATTCCGTGATTGAGGATCGATTCCCACTGTAGGCTCATCTAAAATCAAAAGTTTTGGTTTGTGAACAAGTGCACAAGCTATATTAAGTCTTCTTTGCATACCACCTGAAAACTTTGTAGGAAGCTTTTTACTATATTCTGTTAGACCCACTATCTCCAATGCCTCATCTACACGTTGCTTTAGTTCTTCACCTTTTAGACCATAGATTCCACCGAAGAATTCAAGGTTTTCCCTAGCTGTCAAATCCCAGAGTATAGCAATATCTTGAGTAACCAATCCAATTTGTCTTTTAATTTCAAGCATATTATCCCTGTAGGATTTGTCAAATACTCTAATCTCTCCAGAATCAATATTGATTATCCCAGATAGTGAATGTATTAATGTTGTTTTACCAGCTCCATTTGGTCCTAAAAGTCCTAGAATTTCACCTTTTGATATATCAAGATCAACACAATCTAATGCTAAATGTTTTCCATATCTTTTCACTATATTATTCATATCAACTATTGTCATATTATACCTCCATCTTTATTAGTATTTACTATAATATTATAATAACAAAGAAATTTTTTTATAATAGTTACAAATGTAATGAATTTAGGC
>CAZMMB010000159.1:2953-4391 GCA_964567325.1 uncultured Oscillospiraceae bacterium | reverse complement strand
AACGGCGACATAGTTGGTTGGATAAGGGTTCCAGGAACTAAGATTGACTATCCTGTAGTCCAAACTAAGGATAACGACTATTACCTTCGACGAAACTTGAAAAAGGAGTGGGCCATCAGGGGGACTGCTTTCATGGACTATAGGAGCGAAGGAAAGGCAGGGGACTTAAACACAGTTATCTATGGTCACAATATGAAAGATGGGACCATGTTTGGTAATCTATCCAAGTATAAAAAGAAAACATTTTTCGAGGAGAATCAGTATATTGAATACGATTATCCAGGTGGCACCACCAAGTGGCAGGTTTTTTCTGCATACATTTACAAGTCGGAAAATGATTATTTTAAAGCTACATTCTTCGACGAGGAAGATTACCAGGGGTATTTGCAAGATTGTAAAAACAGATCAATCTACGATACCGGTGTGCTTGTAGAAGATGGGGGAAGAATGCTGACACTTATGACCTGTACATATGAGTATGATGATGCAAGATTTGTAGTTCAAGCAAAACTTATTGAAGAATCGTAAATTTCCCACTATTTTTGTTTCTGTATTGATTATTTTGTCGAAAAATGTATAATTACTATAATGTACAAGAATGATTGATTCATAATCGTGATTTTAGATATAGAGAAAAGAGCAAATCAATGTATTGGGGGAGCGTGCGTTTTTATAAACACCTTATTGTTATATCCCTAACATTACTACTATTGGTGCCTAGCATCATAGCAGTAAATCTTTTTGCTGAAAATGCTTGGTTGAAAAAAGAATTAAAAACCGCTAAAATCGAGGGCTTTAAAAAAAATCTTCGAATTCTAGAGGAAGAATCCCATAAAGAACAACTGATTATTTATGCAGGGCAGAAAAAAACTGTTGGCAGAAATGAATTAAAATATCAGAATATGTTTCCTGACCTATATGTAGGAGAAATACCGGAGCAAGAGTGTGAATCTGATATGGTTTATCTTACTTTTGATGATGGTCCTTCATGTGTAACGGAAAAGATTTTGGATGTTTTAATAGACAAGGAGGTAAAGGCCACATTTTTTGTGATTGGGAAAAATTTAAAAGAGGAAAAAGGCAGGACTGTTTTAAAAAGAATTGTTGATGAGGGGCATGGAATCGGAATCCATAGTTATAGCCATAATTATAAAAAAATCTATTCATCGATTGAAGATTACCTAGAAGATTTCAATATGATTTACCAGCAAATTTATAGTATTACAGGGAAAAACCCGGAGATATTCAGATTTCCCGGGGGAAGTATTAATGGATATAATGGTCTTATATATAAAGAGTTAATTGCCGAATTAATGCGTCGGGGCTTTGTTTATTATGATTGGAATGTATCCTCTCAAGACGCAGCAAAGGATATCACTGAAGAGCAGATATATAGCAGGGTGGTTAATTGTTCAATGCAAAGGGAAAGAAGTATAGT
>CAZMMB010000159.1:0-2943 GCA_964567325.1 uncultured Oscillospiraceae bacterium | reverse complement strand
ATAAAGAGAATACAGTAAAAGCTTTTCCAAGTATAATTGATGAATTATCAAATTGTGGCTATAGTTTCGGTACTTTGAATCGCAAGATCGCACCGATAATATTCGGTTACAGCGATTAATATACGGTTGATACCCGGAGGAAATAAGATGAGTGCAAAAGAAAACGCAAGACAGGCCTGGAAGGAAATTTTAGGTGTTGTTGGTGTAGACGCCGGTAAGGAGGAAGAAATAGATGGTGATATGCCTGAGAATTTAGACCTGTCCCAAGAAGTTGATAAAGAAGATGAAAAAAATAAAGTCTACATGGGAGGTCCAACAGTACAAAGGCATCCGGTTAGCATAATTTCTGATGGAATGACTGTAAATGGGGATGCTAAGGTAAAAGGAGATCTTGAACTTAGGGGTGCAATCAAGGGAAATATCTCTGCTGATGGGAATGTTACGATAACCGGCAAGCTACTGGGTGATTTAAGCTGTACAAAAGATGTTGTATTAACTTCTGCTTCCATACAAGGAAACATATCTGCTGTTGGGGCAATTGCATTGGATAAAGCATCAACTGTCATAGGTGATGTCGAAGCAACAGGTGCCACAATTGATGGAAAAATGAAGGGATCTTTAAATGTAGAGGAAACAGTTAATTTTCAAAAAGATGCAGTGCTCATAGGTGATGTGACAGCTGGTCAGATATCTATGAGTGAGGGGGCGCAGGTTGTAGGATCTGTCAATATAAATATGGATCAGGTCCCGTCAATCGAGTTTAATGATATTGAACTATAAGCATTGAGCATAGATTTTATCCAAAGGGGGTGAGGTTTGTGAAAATCAAATACAATAAACTGGTAAGAGACAAAATTCCTCAACTTATAGAGGAAAGCGGAAGAAAACAGACTTCTCGTATCCTAAATGAGCAGGAATATTTTGAGGCACTTGTAGATAAGGTTGTTGAGGAAATTGAGGAATTTCGTGCCAGCAAAGTAGAAGAAGAAATTGCCGATGTTTATGAAGCTCTTGATTGCTTGGTTAAGTTGAAAGGGTATGAACCCATGCATATTGATTATATTAAACTGGTCAAAAGAGAGGCTAGGGGTTCATTCTTAGAAAGGATAATGTTGGAAGAAGTAGATGATAACAAATAAGGTCTTTCCATACTAGTCCTTATAAGGACCAGCCAACTATGTAATGGACGTAACCGTGATGAGTACTATAGTAGGGACCTTATAGGTCCCTACTTTTTTGTAATTTACATAGTGCCTATAAAAGGTTATAATTAACAAAAGAGGAATAGGAATAATAGTAAACTTTGTATATGTCTACTATTTTGACATAATTCGATAGTTAATTGTGATATTTTCGATATAACAATTAGGGGGGATATAAATATGAATGAAAAGGAAATTGAAAATCGCAGAATTTTTGATTTATGCCATGACTTCAGAACACCTCTTAACACAATAATGGGAATGACCACAATGACTTGGACTGAATTAGAAGATAGGGAAAAGGTTAAAAACCGGCTGGCGACAATAGAGACCGCATCAAATTACCTTTTATCTATGGTTAATGAGTTGTTAGATTATTCCATAATAATAAATGGAAAGATTAATATCAGAAACGAAAATTTTAATTTGGGCAGAATAATTGATTTGTTAACCCAGCTCCATCTTCCTGGCTTTAAAAAAAAGAAGCAAAGTTTTGAAATTAGATGTACTAATATAATAAGTGAAGAAATAATTGGAGACTTTTTGCGCATAAGTCAGATATTAACAAACCTCCTTACAAATTCTATGAAATACACAGGTGTAGGGGGAAAAATTATAATGGAGTTCTCACAAATTCAGGAATTTGAAAACAGTTTGATCTTAGTAATGGAGGTAACAGATAATGGAATTGGTATGAGTGAAGACTTCCTTAAAAAAATGTTTGAACCTTATTCTATTGAAAGTGAGGATGATATAGAGCAGTCTACGGGGTTAGGCCTATATATTACAAAAAATTTAGTATCTATGATGGATGGTGAGATAGTAGTTACAAGTATTTTAAAAAAGGGAACAATTTTTACTGTCAAAATCCCCTGCGGTATTCCTTAAATCCTATTCTAGAATTTATATTGACCAATCTGTGTTTTAGTTACCCTAGGCAATCCGATTATAAGGGTATGTATAAGGCTTTAGTTAGCCGCATAATGTATTGATAAGATAGAAATACCTAATAGGAATATGGAACTGGATGGATATGAACACAGATGAGATTCTACAAATCATTTGTAGTGCAAAAAAAACGACACCTGTAAAAGTTTATTTAAAAGAAAGACAGCCCATAAGTTTTAATAACTGTCTTTGTTTTGGTTGTGGTGATAAGATTATTTTTGGAGATTGGGCTGATATCGAGCCCATTCTAAATAGGCATAAGGACCAAATTATTTACCATGTAGTAGAATGCGATAGACGACAATCCCTATTGCCCTTAGCAGAATTGCAAAACATGAATGCTAGGATAGAGCCTGGCGCAATTATCCGCAGTCCCGCCAATATAGGGAAAAATGCAATTATTATGATGGGGGCAATAATAAACATAGGTGCGACGGTAGGAAAAAATACCATGATTGATATGAATGCTGTATTAGGTGCTAGGGCAACAGTGGGTGATGATTGCCATATAGGGGCTGGAGCGGTCTTAGCCGGTGTATTAGAGCCTTTAAGCAAGGAACCAGTAGTTGTGGAGCCATATTCTATCGTTGCTGGTGTTCCAGCAAAAATTATAAAAAAATCTATAGAAGTTGATAGATGTAAAAGGTCAATTGTAGCTGAGCTTAGGGGGTTAGGAGATTGAAGTAACAAAATAGTTGAAGATTGATATTGTTTGTGCCACGATAAAACAAACTGTTAAACCGCATAATGTAGGAACAATAAAAGCGACAGCGGTACATTGCCAACTAGCTGG
>CAZMMB010000158.1:0-4392 GCA_964567325.1 uncultured Oscillospiraceae bacterium | reverse complement strand
TGGGAAATAAGGACTACAAATGTTTAATTCCATGTTTATAGTCCTTATTTTCCTAACCCACCGGGCAGTGAGCCTTATTTCATACTGAAATAAGGACTGCAAACACCAGAAACTTTAATTGTAGTCCTTATTTTGCCTAACTATCTCCTGCCCCCCGAATTCATAACGAAAAATAAGGACCATAAAAAACTATAGTGGCAATCATAGTCCTTATTTCAAGAGCTTTGATTGCATTTCAAAGGACGGCGGCGGGAAATAAGGTCTACAAATGTTTAATCCATATTCATAGTTTTTATTTGGGCAAATACATATCTTGGCTGATGTTTAGCTGGATATTGCCGTAATGTTAATTTACATTAAGTATATCAAGTCCCTTATATTGACAATAACGCACAGGCCTGATATTATATATAGCATAAATGCTACAACTCTCAGCAGTATATCAAGCGCTTTATCGCTTGAGTAATTGCGTAATTGTCAGGGGATTCGATATGATTACTAAGGATATATTAAATGTTATAGGCAAAAACCTTGAAAACAATAAAAAGGAATTAAGGGAATTGGAACATCAATTATCATTACTTCCTCTTGGCACCATCCATTATAAGTCTCACAAATATCAATCGGCTAAGTATTTTCAATATGTGCCTGCCAAGAGCAGTAACAAGAACTGGAACAATAGTGAGGGTAAAAGCAAGAGCAACAAGTTAAAAAGGCAAGTTTATTTAAAAAGAACTGATAATGAATTGAAATCCTTGCTCGCGCAAAAAAGGTTCATCATTAAATGCATTAAAATCATTAAATTAGCAATCGTTACCCAGGCGGAATTTTTAAATTCATTCACTCCTTATGATCCTTATGACATATATGATTCCATGCCCGATTTAATCAAGGATTTATACATTAAATCGGCGCCGCAACATGGTTGTTCTTCACCCCATTGGTTTGAAGAGCCCTATGAAAAATCACAGATGTATCCTGAAAACCTAATATATCGATCACCAAAAGGTCTAAAGGTCCGGTCCAAATCGGAGTCCATAATAGCTGGATTACTAGAATCTGAGGGTATTCAGTTTAGATATGAAGCTGCACTCAAACTGAATGGCACCACCTATTATCCTGATTTTACACTGCTTTGCCCCCGTAACAATAGGATTGTATTCTGGGAACATTTTGGCATGGCGGATAAGGAGGAGTATGTTATATCTATGACCAATAAGATCTCAACCTATCGGAAAAACGGAATATTTCCTTGGTATAATTTAATAGAAACATATGAGACGGAGGATATTCCTTTTGACGCTCAGCAGATTAGAATGATAATCCATAATTTTTTACTTTCATAGCTTGCTTGTGCTAATGTAAAGTGAAAATCATTGGAGACTGAAGAAATGAGCTTATTCCATCGCTACAGATGTAAGGGTTATGACAAGAGACACACAGTTAGTCCTCGTATTTGTCATAAATGTCCAACGATAGTAAATGAATGGATCTGTGAATCGTTCAGCAAGTCCTATTTCCATTCTTCAAATTTCAAATAGTATTAATTGTACTGGTACTATATACTTATACAATATCAGCCTCCAAGGCAGCTACGACAAAACGAAGATTTGGATAGCATACTATAATTATTTAAGCATGATTCTAGCCGGGGTCTGAAAAAAAGCTCACTACGAAATACTCATTTTTTTAAGCAATTCGGGTGGAACATAGAATTTAACATATCTATGTCCATCTCTATCTACAAATTGGCCTCTCCTATCCTTGACCATAACTGTAGCCCGCTTGTTGATATTATGAATAGTCCCCTTATACTCTTTGTTTTCATGTATGAAGCATACCCTGTCACCCACCCTGATTCCCAGTTTGTCGGCTACTATGCTTTTGTGAGTAGGCAACTGATGATGGCTTTCACTATGGCCAAATATGTTGCGTGCAAGGGTCTTAAATTGTTCACCCTGACAACTAGAATTACTAAAGTGAATAAATTCTAAAACATGGCATAGCTCATGTTCAAATACAACCAACAAGGCCTTCAGGCTATTGTCTGTCTTTATGCCACATACCACTTTATCGCCTTCTAACAAATCGTAATTAAAGAAGAAATCTATTCCTATCCGTATTTCAAAGCTGGACGGTGAGTACATTCCCCCATTGACCTGTTTAGGGCAAATTGTTACGCCGGCGCTTTTAGTCATTCGTCTTGATAGTGAAAACTTTATTTCGCCCTTGAAATATTGTTCAAACCAATCATCCAAGAAGATTTCATCATATAATCCAAATATCAAATGAAGGTCACCGCTGGAAATTGTTCTGATGGTCCCGTTTTTTATATTAGGGGAAAGGTTTGTAATTTTACGAATTATTTCCCTCCGCTTACCATTTATTTCTTTTTGTCTATATACTAGTTTTAATATTTGCTTCATGTGTATCCTTGATTTCCTATACCAAGACCCTCGGTTCAAATTGGGCTCGAACTCTTGCCATAATCACCCCTTACCCAGACCTGGATCCAGATCTAGATCCAGGCCTAGACCTAGACCTATATTTAAGCATAATCACAGCCATGATTATATTTCATTAGTAAGAAATTATCAATAAATATTGTTCTTGAGTTACCGCAAAACGCAAAAATCTGATTTTCCTAAAGTAAAAACATTGAAGGAACTTATGTCAATTTAAGTTTATCACCATATAAACGCTGAAAATAGACACTTTGGAAAACCTTAATGGGAACCTAATATAGGCCCTGATGGTTTGGTATAAAATTGATAATGTTTTTAGCAAGAAAGTTTGAACTCTAATTATAGCCGCCCACTGTCCCGTACCTTAAACCATCTTTGCACGCCTTCTTTTGCATATGCAATGCAAGTGTAGATTGAATCCCTTTTATATTTCATTCATAAGAAATTATCAATGAATATTGCTATGCCCCCCTGGCCTTATATATACAAAAAATTGTATATACCCTTATGCTATAATCTAATTAAAGGAAAGGGAACATGCCACTAATAGACTACTACCGCTACTCTAGGTGTTAATTTAGAAAGGAGCCTGTGAAATGCCAAGTGAAATTAAGTTCAGCCCAACAGAACAAAAAGCCCTAGCCAAGTACTTTCATAAGGGTCAAAAGCGCATTGGTGGGAAGGATTATATTTGCCATCCAATAGAAGTCGCAGAACTTCTCTACCATTATAAATTGCGTGGGGAATATGTATTCACCGCCTTTTGTCATGACCTACTAGAGGATACCGATGTCAAGGAAGAAGAAATCCTGGATACCTGCGGACGTTTTACATTAGCCGCGGTTAAGCTTCTTACTAAGCGAAGGAAGAACGAACCGGGTAAGAAAGTTGATATGAACACCTACCTGGAAGCTATTAAAGATGATGATGTAGCCTACCAAGTTAAAGTCGCCGATAGAACCATGAATCTTTGGTCTTTAAGAGAGGCCGATTTAGAATTCCGTGAAAAATACCTGAAGGAAACAGAGAAATATTATTTAGATTTTGCAAAAGAATCAATCCTCTTTGACGAAATGGAATTAGCATACAAAACCATAAAAAATGAGACGGACATTTTGAATCGTGCACAAATTTTAGTCGAAATTGAAGAAATCATCGATGATATGCCTGAAAAAGAATCGGTTCTAATCTATGGATTTAATTATGACTACGACGATACATTCCCTTTGTTATGTGAATTCTCTAGAAAAGATCTGAAATTTTTAGATAGTGGTACTAAGAGCACAAACATGCCATCTTTAGTTGCAGCAATGCCTGAGCCTAATGCGGCTGAATACGAAGATGCACCGGTGCTTTTTACGGGCCTTCTAAAAGCATTCGGATATCCCCATTTGGAAGTTCAAAGGTATTCAAGCGTTGAGGAGTATAAAGAAAAAACTAATGACCCTGAAGGTCTGTCTCCAGCCAGTCAATCCATCCTCTACCATTTCAGCGATCCTCCAAAACCCTTCGCCCTTATAACCGGGGTAGTTCGGGGGATAAGTGGGGAGTTTGAAGTTGAAAATGATGGAGAGAATATATCCATGATAGGAGTTTACTTAGAAGTAATGGGTCCCATAATATCCATTGGTCTTGAAAAAATTCAATTTCATGACATTGGACCAGGGGAGGTCATTTCAGGAATGTTTTACCTTTGCGCTGATCCGGTGCAAAGTGCCAGGGGTTAATTAATTTGTATGCTTTTCAGACCCGGAATTTATGTAACATCTCATCCTATCCCTGGTACTTTCCGGGATAGGATTTCACACCGGGAAATATACTCAAGGGCAAAGAAAATAGGGCACAATATCCATGCCAAACCTGTCCATGCAATCATCTAAAATTGTCCTTTTACATCTAAAAGTAAATCCTTTCCCCCCTTTCCCAA
>CAZMMB010000157.1:0-4451 GCA_964567325.1 uncultured Oscillospiraceae bacterium | reverse complement strand
GAAACATTGTCGTTAATAACTTATCTAAAGTAGAATCTATTGACCCTAAGAATAGGAGGATATCTGTAACAGACCAAAGGAATAAAACAACTTATGGAGACAGTTATGACAAACTCATAATTGCTACGGGGGCCAGGGTTTTTGTGCCACCCTTAGATGGGATAGGTTTGAAGGGGATATTTAAGCTCAGAAGGGTTGAGGACAGTTTAGAAATAAAAAAATATATCAAGGAAAAAGGCCCTAGAAGAATTGTAATTATCGGTGGTGGCTATATAGGGTTAGAAATGGTTGAAATTTTCAAGGACAAAGGTTGCCAGGTTACGCTAATAGAGAGGGCACCCCATATAATACCCAACATGGATGCGGACATGGCCGAAATATTGGAAAAATATTTGGAAGGAAAAGAAGTTGATGTCAGAACAGGTGAAACTGTCCAGGCTTTCACTGGTGATGGATCAGTTAGAAGTGTGATAACCGACAAGGGGTCGGTTAATGCTGACCTGGTTCTACTTTCAATAGGAGTAGTCCCCAATTCTGAAATAGCCCAGGCTTGCGGCATTGCAACCGGCCCTAAAAATGCCATTTTACTGGACGAAAAAATGCATACTAATATTGAAGGCATATTGGCTGCCGGTGATTGCGCAACGGCACATCATATTGTTAGCGGGGAAGATGTATATATACCCTTGGGGACTACTGCAAATAAGCAGGGGAAAATTGCAGGGGAAAATGCTGCTGGAGGAGATGCATCCTTTAATGGAGTCCTGGGTACTGGGATTGCTCGGATTATGGAAATGGAAGTATCGCGGACAGGGCTTAGCGAAAGGGAATGTAAGCTATTAGGAATCGAGTATGAAGCTAGAAAGGTGAAATCCAGGACGGCTGCCCACTATTGCCCAACATCGGGCCGGATTCACATTAAACTCATTGCCGAAAAAAATACAGCTTGTCTTTTGGGAGCACAAATCGTTGGCTTTTCCGGTGCTGCAGCAAGAATAGACCTATTAGCGGTTGCCATTACAAACCGGTCAACCATCCAAGACTTAGTCGATATGGATTTAGCATATTCGCCACCATTTAGTCCGGTTTGGGACCCGGTATTGATTGCATTAAACCAGTTTTAGCACTGCATGGGAGGATTAGATATTGAAAAGGCACAAATTGACAGTTTCTCCTAATGGGGATGGGGTTGATCCTATACCTTCTAGTAGTGAACAGGCTGTTATCCTCAAGGCCCTATTTCAACAATCACCTGTGGGAATTGCAATATCCCACGGTGTGGATTCCTATGAGGGGGGTAAGATTAAACCCTTTCAGACCAATGAGGCCTATAAAAAAATCACAGGTAGGTCCTATGAGGAATTGATGAAGCTTGGATGGGCAGCTATAACCCATCCTGATGATATAGAAAAAGAGAGGGTCTTGTACCAAGAAATGCTAGAGGGAAAGTCTGATAGCTATTCCATGGAAAAACGTTATATCAGGCCTGATGGTACTATTATTTGGGTTTATGTTATGGCCCTGCCATTGGTTCTTCCCAACTGCACAGAAACCAGCCACATATGCCTAGCTATGGATATAACCCCACTAAAGGAAGCGGAAAAGGCTCTGTACGAGAGTGAAAGAAGCAAGTCTGTGATTTTTTCCCAGCTACCGGGCCTAGTGTATAGATGTCGCTATGACAGGGAATGGACCATGGAATATGTATCCAATGGATGCAAACAGCTGATAGGATATGATGTGGAAAGCCTCCTTAATAACAGGGACCTTTCTTTTAATGATGTAATAGCCCCGGAATATAGGGAACTCCTTTGGAATGAATGGGGTCAAAAGCTTTCAAAAAAACTGCCTTTCAGGCATGAATATGAGATAATCACATCTAACAATAAAAGGAAATGGGTTTTGGAAATAGGTGAAGGGATCTTTACAGATGAAGGGGAGGTAGAAGCCTTAGAGGGAATCATTTTCGATATCTCTGATCGAAAAAAGGTGGAGGATGACCTAAGATATAGCAATGACCATGACCCCCTAACGGGGCTACATAATCGCAGATATTTAGATAAGTTTCTCAAAGAGGGTATCCCTACAATAAAAAAGATGGATAGGGCCCTTATTTCCATAAGCCTGGATAAGCTATCTGCCCTGGGAATGACCTACGGTTATGACTATCATCAAAATGTTCTTAAGGGTGTGGCGGAAACCCTCAGCGCCTTTGCGGATGATAGATATTCCCTTTTCCATATAGCTGAAGATAGATTCCTTTTTCATGTCAGAAACTACAAGGGGAGGTGGGAATTGACTAAGACCTGCCAGACAGTTGCGGAGGCCCTGATATCCTTGTTAGGCTTAGAGAATATTGGTGGAGGAATAGGGATTATTGAGTTTAGTAATGGGGCTAATGATATAGACATGCTCATTAAAAATTCCTTAATAGCATCTGAAAAGGCATCCCATAGCCGTGATAGGGATTTTGGCTACTGTTTTTTTGATAGGGACATGGAAAGAGAAATAATGAGGGAAGAGTACATAAAACAGGAACTGGCCCAAATTGCATCAGGAGAGGATGACCACAGATTGTTTTTGGAATTCCAGCCCATAATTGATTCTGTGGAGAATCGGGTTTGGGCTTTCGAAGCCTTAGCCAGGTTAGATAGCAAGCTACTAGGCCCTGTATTGCCTGTAGAATTTATACCTATAGCTGAAAAGACCAAGCTCATCATACCCTTGGGAGAAATAATCATTCGTAAGGCTTTATTATTCCTAAAAAAGATAAAGAAAAATTACCCCGGGAATATAAACATGTCTATTAACATTTCAGCCATCCAATTGATGCGAAGGGACTTTAGTAAAACACTTTTTAACACCATAAGGGAAATGGAAATCAACCCTGCTAATATATGTTTGGAAATAACGGAATCTGTTTTCACATCAAATTATCAAGAGCTGAATAAAATTTTAGGAAAGTTTAGGGAGATGGGGATGCAGTGCGCTATTGATGATTTTGGTACTGGCTATTCATCATTTGCCCGGGAGAGAGAGCTCAGGGTAAACCTTTTAAAGATTGACCAATATTTTATTAATAGAATGCTATCCCTACAAACCATGGAAGATGCCCTAACGGGGGACATCATATCCATGGCACATAAGCTAGGCCATTCCGTAATTGCCGAAGGGGTAGAAAAAGAGGAGCAAAGGCAATATCTCATAGATAAAAAATGCGATAAAATCCAGGGATTTCTGATTAGCAAACCCTTGGATCAAGGGGCTGCCCTTGAGTTTCTAAAATCCTACTCATAAAAGGCTAGATTTCTTCGTCTAGGTCTTTGAGCCAGGCTTCCACATCCCCGTCCGAGGGCATTGTCCAGTCATATCTTGGCGATAGACTTACGGATCCTATCTGGGGACTATCGGGTGCACAGGTCCGCTTAAATTGGTGGGCAAAAAACCTAATATAGAAGACCCTTAACCACTTTTTGATAAAAGCTTCCTCAAACTCATCGGAAAATGTAGTTTTTGCTATAGTTAAGAGTTTAAGGGGGGGAAGCCCCTGATGAATCGTATGATAAAGGAAAAAGTCATGCAGTATATATGGGCCTATCTTATCCTCGGTTTTTTGTAATATCTCATCTTTTCCATCTGTTGGCAGTAATTCGGGAGAAACTGGTGTATCTAGAACCTCCTGTAATGCTGTGGCTAACCGGGAATCGTCCAGGCTAAAGGGCTTGGCTGGGTTGGACAGCATGCAATCAATAAACCAGCTGATCATAGCCCTTAAAAAGGTTTTAGGAAAGCCGGCATTTACATTGTACATGGACATGTGGTCTCCGTTATAGGTGCTCCAGCCCAAGGCTATTTCTGACAAATCCCCTGTCCCTATCTGTATCCCCTCTTCCATATTGGCAATGTTCATAAGGACTTGGGTCCGCTCCCTGGCTTGGACATTTTCATAAACTGTATTTCTGTCCTTTGGATTGTGGCCTATATCTTTAAAATGAAGGAGAACAGCTTCCTTTATAGGAATTATCCTTATGTCACAACCTAAGGCCTCCATCATAGCCATTCCTGACGAATATGTTTTTTTGCTTGTGCCAAAGCCAGGCATGGTAACTGCTATAAGGTCTTTCATAGGTTTTTCCAAAAGTCTCATGGCCCCTGCTGTAGCAAGGAGGGCCAGGGTGGAGTCTAAACCACCAGAAATCCCCAGGACAATCTTTTTGCTTTTCGTGTGAATAAGACGTCTAGCCAAGGCTGTTGTCTGTATGGTAAAGGCCTCATGGCAATTGTTTTGATAATTTTCAGGGACAAAAGGTCTTTTGCTATAGGTTCTTATCAGAGGGATGTTGCCTCTTAACACGGGTAGCTCATCCAAATCTACATTTATGACAGGGGGTGCTTGCTGATGAAGGGTAGAAGATTTAAATGTATTACTTTTTGCCCTCTCATACTTTAAG
>CAZMMB010000156.1:0-4495 GCA_964567325.1 uncultured Oscillospiraceae bacterium | reverse complement strand
TAGGATGAAGCCAAATAGCCCATCGAAAAATCCTAAAATTCCCTTATTTCTTTTTTTACTAAAAACAAATGTAAGAATCCATAACACTGAGCGGGCCATGAAAACAAGGATAGCAAAGACAATAAATTTGAATACCAAATCGGAAAGCCCGGTGGCAATGGTTGCTAGCATTTTATCGCGTATAGGTTCTAAAAAGTTATGTATGATTGCAGGCATGTCGGATATAAAGGAACCCGCCGCATAGGGCCCTTCTAGGGTCACCCTTTCGGAGATTTTGCTATATATCATGTCGTAGTAGCTGCTGCTGCCGCGAAGTAAACCATATGCCAGCCTATGGAATATAAGTCCTATCAGAATAGATAGAACCCATCCCAACGAATGAATGAAAGTTTGTACGAAACCCTGTCTAAATCCAGAGCTTGTTGAAAGTGTAAATATTATAATTGTAGCCGCATCCATCCACATAGAAATTATCACCAACTATCATAATAGTCCAAGCATAGGCATATAACTATACTACCAATTTATTGGGTTTCCAATGATGCTGCGTGGAGGTTTTAAATGGATTATTCTAAATATGTCAGAACTTTTGTCATGATGGAAGACCAAACATCAGACTTTTCTATAGGCAAGGCACCTGTAAAAGGATATTTGAAAGTCGAAACAGGCAATAATAAAGGGGCCCTTCGTTGCGTAGTTCAAAATTTAAAGTTTTTCGGCAGGGGGGAATACATATATAAGTTAATACTGTTTGGCAGAAAACAAGGCAGGGTTCTAAATACCGTTATAGGGAGCCTGGCCATTAACCGCAATGGCAATGGGGAGACTTATTTCCGCTTTGATCCATTAAATATAGACGACAAGGGCAGTGAATATGGCGATTTCAATATGGCTGTGGTTGCGGCTGTTTCGAGGACGGATAGCACTGAGGGCCTACGGCCGGTATTAAAAGGGATAATGAAAAAGGAAGAGCCGGAAGAGCTGGAAGAAATAGAGGAGATAGAAGAGGAGTTAACAGAGGCTGTAGAAATTCAAAGCAGAATAAATTATAATTCTTTTTACAATGAATATTTGTTGAGATTTTGTGACTTCACATGTAAATCTGCTGATTTATACGAAGATATTTTTCCTTTTGAAAAGGATAAGACACAAGCAAGATGGAAGAAAATGCAGAATATATACAGTTTACCTATAGTTTCGCCAGGAGCCCACCTGTTTGCAGCCCAGTACAAACATTTCCTTTTTGGGGCAAGGCCGGATTCAGAAGGTGTGGCCAGCCATTATTACCTAGCAGTGCCCGGTAGGTTTATACAGGAGGAACAACCCGATGGGGGACGATCTGGTTTTGTCTTTTGGCAGCCGCTTGCAAATGGTCCCCAGGTTGAAAATATGGATAATGATCCAAATTATCGCTACGGCTATTGGATTGTTGCTATAGATGCGCATACCGGTGACATAATAGAGGCTTAGCTATAATTTCCATAATTCAAAGAAAATATTTTATAAATTATGTTATGCTGACATTATCAATTGACAGCTTGAATTTATTAATGGATTATAAATATAATTAAGAGAGGAAGACTAGATGGACTATTATAAGGAAGCATTAAGATTACATGAGGAGAATAAGGGAAAGCTGGCTGTTGTTAGCAAGACAAAAATAAATACTTTAGAGGATTTATCTCTTGTATATACTCCAGGTGTTGGACAAGCCTGTTTAGAAATTAAGAAAAACCCACAAGATGTATATAAATATACATCGAAAGGAAATATGGTTGCTGTAATTACCGATGGAAGTGCCGTCTTGGGCCTAGGCAATATCGGCCCTGCGGCAGCCTTGCCGGTTATGGAGGGTAAATGTGTACTTTTCAAGGAATTTGCGGATGTAAACGCCTTTCCTATTTGTCTGGACACCCAGGATACCGATGAAATTGTTTTTATCGCCAAAAGTTTGGCCCCATCCTTTGGGGGCATTAATTTGGAAGACATAGCGGCTCCCAGATGTTTTGAGGTGGAAAAGAAGCTGCAGGACATGGTCGACATTCCGGTTTTTCATGATGACCAACACGGTACTGCCGTTGTTACAACGGCGGGCTTGATAAATGCATTAAAGCTAGTTAAAAAAGATATAGATCAAGTAAAAGTGGTTATAAATGGTGCAGGGGCTGCGGGCACAGCAATAGCCAAAATGTTCCTTGAAATAGGCATAAAAGATATTCTTTGCTGTGCAAGGGCAGGTATCTTGGCAGGGGATATGGTCGAGGAACTTGACCATGCAAGATTATCTTTAGGAACCCTTACAAATCCAGAAAATATCCACGGAACATTGGCAGATGCCATAAAGGGAGCGGATGTATTCATAGGAGTTTCTGGGCCAGGTCTTTTAACAAAAGACATGGTAAAATCTATGAACCAGAATTCCATTATTTTTGCTATGGCCAACCCGGAACCTGAAATTCAACCGGTCCTTGCAAAAGAAGGGGGTGCGGCAGTCATTGGTACAGGCAGGTCTGATTATCCTAACCAGATAAACAATGTTTCTGTTTTCCCGGGAATATTCAAAGGGGCCCTGGAAGCTAGGGCAAAGCGAATTACAGGTGAAATGAAGATTGCAGCTGCCTACGCTCTTGCGGGAGTTGTAGCCGATGCGGAGCTAGGTCCGGACTACATTTTGCCTTCAGCTTTACGAAAAGATGTAGCCTCCATAATAGCTAAGGCAGTAGCCGATGCATGGAAAACATCATTAGAATAAAAGAAAGTGAGTGGATAATTTGATTGAATATCGTATAGAAAAGGATTCTATGGGCCAGGTGAAGGTTCCAAAGGACAAGCTCTGGGGTCCGCAAACTCAAAGGAGTTTATTAAACTTTCCTATTGGTATCGAAAAAATGCCTAGGGAAATAATCCGTGCTTTTGCAATTATTAAAAAATCCGCAGCGGAAACAAATGCGGAACTGGGGATGCTAGACCAATCACATGCCAAGGTTATCGCCCTTGTTTGTGATGAAATTTTGGAGGGTAAATGGGATGATCAATTCCCCTTATCCGTATGGCAGACCGGGAGCGGCACCCAAACCAATATGAATGTCAATGAGGTGATTGCCCATAGGGGTAATGACCTTTCCAATGAAATATTGCTTCATCCCAACGACCATGTAAACAAGGGGCAGAGTTCCAATGATACATTCCCGGCGGCTATGCATATATCGGCAGCCATACAGGTAAAAGAAAATCTGCTGCCGGCAATAAATGAATTGGCTGATACCTTCCATAAACATTCTGTGAAATATCAGGATTTAATTAAAATTGGACGCACCCACTTACAAGATGCCACTCCACTGACCTTTGGCCAGGAAATCAGCGCTTGGGAATCTATGCTGGTCAACAGCAAAAGCAATATTGAAATGGCTTTAGAATCTATACTAGGATTAGCCTTAGGTGGGACAGCAGTTGGAACGGGCCTAAATTCCCATAAGGATTTTGGAAAAAGGGTTGCAGAGCGCATTGCAAAAATTACAGGAATTGATTTTATAACATCAGAAAATAAGTTCTATTCATTAACATCGAAAGATGGCCTCGTTTTCCTGCACGGTGCAATAAAATCATTAGCGGTGGACCTATTGAAAATAGTAAATGATGTTCGGTGGCTTGCTTCAGGTCCTCGTTGTGGCATCGGTGAAATCTCAATACCTGAAAATGAACCAGGAAGCTCAATTATGCCGGGAAAGGTAAACCCAACCCAATGTGAGGCCTTATCCATGGTAGTTAGCCAAGTACTAGGGAATGATGTGACCATTGGATTTGCCGCTTCACAAGGCAATTTTCAACTTAACACCTATATGCCGGTAATAATATATAATGTCATTCAATCTGTAAGGATTTTAAGCGATTCAATACTTTCGTTCAATAAACGGTGTGCATCAGGCATACAAGCAGACTTGGAGGTTATGAGACATAATTTGGAAAACTCCTTGATGTTGGTAACGGCTCTATCACCGGAGATAGGCTATGATAAGGCTGCCAATGTAGCAAAGTATGCCTACGAAAAAAATATAACCTTGAAAGAGGCTGTAGTGCAACTAGGATATATGGCTGAAGCAGATTTTGAGCTCGCAATCAACCCAAAAAAAATGGTATAGGCGGCGGTGAAAATTGCCTTTCCTTAACAAATGAGGACCTAAATAGGGCTTGCTGAACGATTCATAAAGGCCTGTATTTACAGTGTTGTGGCCGTATATGAATCTTACAAGTGCAAGGATAATTATCATACCTGCCCATAATCCTTGCATTTGTAAAGATGGGGTAATAAAGATCATGGTTCCCATCTGTTCAGCTCGCCAATGATTAGGGTCTGCAATCGGCATATATCAGCCGTAGAATGTTCCCAATCAGCCTTGGCTCCACTTGCCTTCTTGGACATTCCTGACATGAGACCTGTCGCTACTTACTTTGTAAGTAGGACTAGGGCTTCAGCCGTAGAATGTTCCCAATCAGC
>CAZMMB010000155.1:0-4543 GCA_964567325.1 uncultured Oscillospiraceae bacterium | reverse complement strand
AACTTAAGGGGAGGAAAGGGCATGCATAATCTACTAATCGAAGATAGGAATAAAATTACTATTACCGACGTGAAGGATGTTGACAGTTTTGATGAAGAAACAATTAATATGTCTCTCAATAATGAAGGTCTAATTCTTAAAGGCAAAGACCTACAAATCCAGAAACTTGATGTGGAGGAAGGAAAAATAATAGTAATTGGAACAATAAATTCAGCTACTTATACGGGGAAAAGAGACAAGGCGGAAGGTGGCATCCTGAAGAGAATTTTAAAATGAGCCAGCTGATTGTGGAACAAGCAAGGGGCTTTTTTATTATGTTTTTCTGCGGCATAGCCATCGCAATGTTTCGTCAATTGTTCCTTTCCTTAGGAAGGCAAAAAGGGATTGATGGTATAATTGCCCCTTTCACCGAGTTGCTTTTCTGGTTATTATCTTCACTTATCACCAGCTCATTTATATATTATTCATCCTATGGGGCTATAACATTGTATGGGGTGATTGGCTTTACTCTAGGAGCATTTTTGTGTTACAATATTCCTACTATAGGCACTAGATCTACTAGGTGATTCAATGGTTAAAAAGAAAAGAAATGAAAAGTTTAATACCGATGGGGTTATTGATATTGAAACTGCCCGACGGGAGCGACAGCAAAGAATAAAACAATCGGAAGATACAAAGGAGCCAAGCCGCAGACAAGCTGCTAAAAACATCAGGCAAAGGGTCTTGTTTTCCTTGGCTCTACTATTGGTTGTACTTGCTATTGTATTTTCTTCCCATAATATTGTTGCCTTAAAAATCGAAAGGGCTGCGGCACTTTCTCAACTTCAATCCCTAGAAAAAGAAAAGGAATCATTGAAAGACGAACTTGAGAAAGTAGATGGTAGGGAATATGTTGAGCAGCAGGCTAGAGAGCAATTGAGGATGATATTGCCTGGAGAGACATTATATATTTTCAAGGAAAATGGAAATGAAGCCACGGATTGATAAGATTATTGTTGTAGAGGGTAGAAATGATGAAAGTGCTGTAAAGGCCGTTGCTGATGCAGAGGTCATTGTGACCGGAGGTTTTTCAATAAGTAAAGCCACATGGGGATTGCTGGAAAAGGCCTATGAAGGGCCGGGCCTGCTGGTTTTTACCGACCCCGACTATGCGGGGGAAAAAATACGCTATCGAATAAATAAGTGTTTTCCCAAAAGTAGTCATGCCTATATATCTAGGGCGGATGGGAAAAGGGATTCAGATATAGGTATTGAAAATGCTTCTGGGGTCAACATAATAAAGGCCCTGAATAGGGCAGTGGAATTCGATGGTGAAAGAGAAAAAGTGTTTTTCATGGAGGACCTACTCCATTTTAACTTAAATGGATCTCCCAAAGCCAAGGTTAATAGAGAAAGGTTGGGAAAGGTCCTGGGTATAGGTTCGTGCAATGGGAAAACATTTCTAGCGCGATTGAACAGTTATGGGGTTTCGAGAGAGGAATTTTACCAGTATGGTCAAGCTTTATTCTCCGACAAAAGTGAAGGAGATAATAAATAAACACGGGATTAAAATGTCCAAAAGCCTGGGACAAAATTTTCTTGTTGACGGCAATATAGTAGATAAAATAATAGGGGCAGCAGGACTTACTGAAGGTGATCTAGTAATTGAAATAGGGCCGGGCTTGGGGGTTCTCACTGAATTTGCTGCAAAGAAGGCCCATATGGTTCTAGCGGTAGAAATTGATGCAAAACTGATACCTGCATTAGAGGAAAATTTATCTGGACATAACAATATAAAAATTATTAATGAGGATTTCTTAAAGTGTAATCTGGCAAAGCTAATAGATATAGCAGAACAATGGAACAAAGGCAGCTTCAGTGGTGTCAAACTTATTGGCAACCTCCCTTATTATATTACATCGCCGATAATAATGAAGATTTTAGAGGACCAGGTTGGGCCATCAAATGTGCAAAGCATAACTGTAATGGTACAAAAAGAAGTGGGAGAAAGGATCAAGGCAGGCCCCGGTACAAAGGCCTATGGGGTCCTATCTATCGCCATACAGTATTACTGCACGGTAGACCTGGTTTCTACAGTTTCCAAATCGGTATTCATTCCAAAGCCTAAGGTAGACTCTGTAGTATTGAATCTTAAAATCAGGAATAAGCCAGCCGTAGATGTAATTGACACAGGTACTTTTTTTATGTTGGTTAAAGCGGCCTTCGGACAGAGAAGGAAGACATTGCTCAACTCCTTGACTGGATTTAGGGGGATGGACAAGCATGAAATAGCCAATATTTTGCAAGTGGCTGGAATTGATTCCGTAAGGAGGGCAGAAACCTTGAGCCTAGAGGAGTTTGCTTCCATTTCAAGGCAAATTGTGTAGGGGAGATTTTATATGAAATCGTTGGCAAAAAAATATTGGGATTCTGGCCTTGCATATTCTGCTATCTTGGCTATTATAATAAATTTAATAATAGAGAGCCTTGGCAGGCAATCTTTGTGGAAGGGTATAGGTTTTCTCCTGGTCAACCCAAGGGTATTTCTTTATAATTCATTCCTTATATTTCTCACATTGTGCATTTCATTGCTGTTGAGAAAGAGGTTCCTGTACAATGTCATTTTAACATCCCTATGGCTGGCCCTGGGGATTACAAATGGGGCGGTGCTTAGTTTCCGCATGACACCTTTTACCGTATCTGATATGGCGCTATTGGAAAATGGTCTTTCCATACTACCAAATTATTTAAGTACTGGGAAGATAATTCTTTTTATCGGCGGGATTTTATTGATATTTTTGATTTTCGTCCTTATCTTTATATTTGTACCTAAAAGAAAGAAAAGGCCTAATTATATGGTGAATTTGCTATTGATAGTCGTCTTTTTCTTATCCTTTGCAGGCCTTACAAATTTAGGGATAGAAAAAAGATGGCTATCGACTTATTTTGGCAATCTAGCCTATGCTTATTCAGACTACGGGGTCCCATATTGCTTTCTTAACACATGGCTCATAAGGGGCATTTCAACCCCAAGCGGATACTCTGCCCAAATGATGAGAGAAATTTTTGCAGACGGGATACCGGAAGGAATTAATGGGGTTGATTCCTTGATTCCAACTTTAAGTGAAACTTCAAAGGAAGCTAAATTGCCAAATATTGTTTTTGTCCAATTAGAATCATTCATTGACCCTATGCTAATTGAAAAGATTACACTGTCCCAGGATCCTATACCAAACTTCAGGCATTTGCAGGAAAAGGGTTCAGCTGGGTTTTTACGCGTTCCCTCTGTAGGGGCAGGAACAGCTAACACAGAATTTGAAATTTTAACTGGCATGAGAATAAGGGCCTTTGGACCCGGGGAATACCCCTATAAAACGGTTTTAAAAAACAAAACTTGTGGGAGCGTATGCTATACGCTTAAGAAACTGGGCTATTCGACCCATGCCATACACAATCACAGGGGAGCCTTCTATGGGCGGAACGAGATATTCCCAAACTTAGGTTTTGATACATTCACTTCTATTGAATACATGAACAGAATTAATAAAACCCCTAAAAATTGGGCTAAGGATGGGGTGTTGACCGAGGAAATACTGGCAGCCCTCAATTCCACAGAGGGGAAAGATTTCGTTTTCGCCATATCGGTTCAGGGGCATGGTAGATACCCTGAAGAAAAAGTAATTCCCGATGATGAATTAAATGTTCGCGTTACGGGGGGATTAGATGATGAAAAATATTTAAATTCCGTAGAATACTATATAAATCAAATATTTGAGATGGATCAGTTTGTTGGGGAACTAGTCAATAAGCTTAAAGACTATGAAGATACAGTGGTTGTATTTTATGGTGACCATATACCTGTTTTGGATTTAACTGAGTTCGATTTGTCCAATGGATCGGTATACGAAACGGAATATGCTGTCTACTCTAATTTTCCTTTGACAAAGGTGGATGAGGATTTGGCCTCTTTTCAACTATCCGCACAAATCTTTGATTTTCTGGGAATCCATGAAGATATAATTACTTGGCACCATCAAACAAAAAAGGATAACCACGACTACCTAAAGGAACTAGATGCACTTCAATACGATATACTATATGGCAACAGTTATATTTTCGCAGGCCAAAACCCTTATGAACCCACGGAGATAAAGATGGGTGTCAGGGATATCCTTGTAGATAGAATATTTGATTTCGGGGGGAGCACCTATGTAGTTGGGGAAAATTTCACACC
This sequence comes from uncultured Oscillospiraceae bacterium, assembly GCA_964567325.1. Taxonomy (GTDB): domain Bacteria; phylum Bacillota; class Clostridia; order Peptostreptococcales; family Anaerovoracaceae; genus UBA1426. The sequence continues at coordinate 330 of CAZMMB010000155.1, read as the reverse complement.
CTACACAAAACTAGCTGTGAATGGAAATTTCGCTGCGACCACATTTGTTAATTCGACTATTCTTAGGGTTCCAGGTGGAGTGAAAAGTAAAAATCCTAAGGATTATAGTATTAGTCAGGTGGGTAAGTACAAGAACATATTATCAACCTTAAAAGAGGTAGAGTAAAGTATCTTGTAAAAGGCTGAATCTAAGAAATTTTTACAGAAAAAGACCCTTTATAACAAGTAGCAGGTAGTTATTGTCGTAAAGAACGCCTGCAATTTTTGAGGATTCTAAGGACTGAGTGAGAAACTCGCCTTTTGAAAGGCCAATAAAGGGCACTAAGAATG
>CAZMMB010000154.1:0-4578 GCA_964567325.1 uncultured Oscillospiraceae bacterium | reverse complement strand
AAATACATTTGCTCCGGAGATTCGATAAACATTATCATATCGAAGGGTAAGCAACAGCTAATAATCAAGGCCAAAATTTGCGATTATTTGGGCATATTAAAGGCTCCCATCAATGGGGGAATGGATAAAATGATAAAAGAAGGATTGGCTGGTTATGTGGATATAAAGTTATTATACGATTCATATCCTATGTTTGAGGGACGAGGTAACCCTTGTGCTATTGAGGTTGTAAAATAACAGATATATTCAAAATATCATTAGAAAATTTAAACATTAGGTATATTTAAGATTGAAAGTACAGCTAAAAACCCCCTTGACAAACTGGTCTAAGGCATGTAAACTTGAGTCAGATTGGTCTACAAAACATAAACCGAATTAACATTACCGTGAGACATGTTGTTGTCAAGTGTATAGTGTTTTGGCAACCTTATATGTCTAGGCTACTTCCCGGGGCAGACTAGGAGAATGGAATGAAAAAATACAACTTAACGGAAGCGGAGACTCAATTTGCAGATCTCATATGGGAGCACGAACCCATCCAGTCCGGCGATTTAGTGAAGCTTTGCGAGGCACAGTTTTCATGGAAAAAATCAACTACATACACAATGTTGAAGCGTCTCGAACAGAAAAAAGTCTTTAAAAATACAGACAGTATAGTCACTTCCAAAGTAAAAAGGGATGAATTTTATGCCAGACAAAGCAAGCAGGTGGTTGACAAAGTCTTTGATGGCTCGCTGCCTAGATTCATTGCGGCATTTACCAAGAGTAACAAGCTTAGCAACGAAGAAATAAGTCAGTTACAAAAATTAATTGATGACCACAAGGAGGGCTAGCCATGGAAAATATTTTTCTGCAAATTTTAAATATGAATATAACTGCGAGCTATGTCATTTTGTTTGCCATTGTCGTGCGTCTACTATTGAAGAAGGTGCCTAAAATTTTTTCATATGCTCTTTGGTCCGTTGTTTTTTTCAGACTCGTCTGTCCTTTTTCCTTTGAAAGCGTTCTCAGTCTAATTCGTTTCAATACTCGGGCGATTCCTGAAAGGAATATTATCAATCAAATTCCGCAAATCAATAGCGGAATTGATACTTTTGGCAGGCTTGCAAATCCTGCACCCGCGACGCCTGTTGCAGATATCGGCCTTCATCCAATGCAGGTGGGTATAACTATTGGTGGAGTTATTTGGATAATTGGAATTTGCGCCTTATTGATATATAGCATTTATACGACTGTTCGCCTGAATAATAGAGTAAAATACTCAATTCGCATTTGTGAAGACGAATATGAAAATGTCTATCAAATGGATGGAATCAAAAGTCCTTTTGTCTTTGGTTTCCTAAACCCAAGGATTTATCTGCCGGAAAATCTACCGGTGAAAGAAAGGGCCTATATAATCAAGCACGAACAAACACATATCAGACGATTTGACCATGTTATTAAGCCCTTGGCTTTCCTTATACTGTGCATACATTGGTTCAATCCCCTAGTTTGGATAAGCTTCTTCTTAATGAGTGAAGATATGGAGCTATCCTGCGATGAAAGCGTAATTAGTCAGCTAGGTAATGGTGTCAAGAAGGACTATTCTGCTTCACTTTTATCCCTGTCTACTGGAAGGAAGATCATAGGGGGATGCCCGCTGGCCTTCGGTGAAAGCAATACAAAAGGGCGAATTAAAAATGTATTAAACTATAAAAAGCCGACTTTTTGGATAATTGTCGTGTCAATTGTAGCAGTAGTTGCCGTCGGCATAGGGCTTATAACCAATCCACCCGGAGAAAAAATGACGGAAAAAGATTATGCTGAGCAATTCGTCGAAAACCAAATTGCTGTCTTTGGCGATGCCAAGTGGGCTGATTTTTCCAATGTGGAAAGTGAGATTACTAAATTTGAAAGGCTGGACAGGTTTGATGATCTACTGGATGCTCCTCTTGAAATTTGGCATATCGAGTACCGCTTTAAGCCAGACAATATAAATGAAGCCGCATTAGGAAATGTAAATTATGTAGATGGATGGCTTGTTGAGGATGACACCATGGGATTCAAAGCCCTAGTGTTTTCCTATGAAAAACGGGAGCCAAAATATTTGGGCAGTCTTTTCTCCATAGATGGTCTAAACGGAAATGGGGAAACGGTTGCAGGAAGAGAAACTTTACTGAGGGTTTATCTGGAGCAGCATGGGCAGCTTCCTTACGAGACATATAAGAGTGATCATGTCATTGTAAAATTCCCCTTATCAACGGGTGAGACCAGTCAATTGCTGCTATCCCAACCGGCGGAAAAAGGGAAGGAGGGCATTTGGTGTGTGGAAAGGTGGATGGATGGAAATGGTTCAATATATTATGATATTCCGAAAACCGAAGGCAGAATTGTAGAATACTATGTCAATTTGCAAAGGGAATGTGATGAAGGCCATAAGCCGTATCTTCTAGACCCAATCCATGTGGCTATTGAATACATCAATGGCGAGGAGGGTCTTGGACAGCGGGTGCCAACTGATAAGCTGGAAATCCTACACGACGCAACATACGAGGATTTTTTAGAAACGCCGGAAAGCCATTACTTAGGTTTTATTAGCAATTTTACTTTGGACGGGGCCGCAAAACCCTATTTTCATCTGGATCAGATTGAATGGCTGACCATAGGTGATACAGTCAGGCTTAAGGAGCTAAATATCAATCCTGATGACTTGCCTAACGGGTTTTACATATATAATCCTAGGACATATCCTATGTACCATCAGTGTAATGATGAGACGGAATTCTCTATTATAGATTTTGAGGGAGCTTACAAAGAAGGGGAGTATATGGTCCATAAAGTAGTCAATGCCACAGAGTTTGCAGAATACCTAAAGCAATTTGACGATTTTATACCGCCCTTTCATGTTTACACAAAGGATGGGTATGTCAAGGCTGTAGTAGAACAATATGTGCCATAAGAATAAGAGTGGGAAAATATTGCATTTGATAAAAGCTGCAATGTTATGGCAATATCCAATGTAATCAAACGCTTATAGTAAGCGTACCACCTGATTAAGGTACACTAATTCTCATTGGATTTGTTGTCTAGTCAGTCCAAGAAATGTCTGCTCCCAAGTGTGCAAAAATCAAGCAGTGCATGTATTCGACTAAAATAAACATTGATTCTCATGAAAACTTCATGTATTAATCATATGTTTGCCCGGCTATCGACCACAAAACTGAAATAATGTAAAAATATTCAAATAACGCTTGAATATTTGCTCGCGCAATAGTAATATTTATATATGAATAGATACATAAGCCATTATTCGGCAACTGCATTTTGGAATATTCCGTATATAGAATCCGTATTAGGATACAAAGCTAATGTAACCGATATGGTTGATATTACAGTGTCTAGAAGAAAGGAAAGAAGTGGCAAGAAAAATGAAGTAATTCACTTTTCTAAGCTTGATTTGCCTTCCGGTGCAGTGATTCTTAAAGATGATTTAAAGGTAGCATCGCCCGAATTGCTTTTTTTACAGCTTGGATCTAAATTGGATATCCATCGTGAAATATTGCTAGGCATCCAGCTTTGCTCTCATCCGCCGGGAGAACCAACTGTTGCGATAACAACAAAACGAAAGCTGAAGAATTTTATTGCAAAAACCCCTAGGCATCGAGGATGCCAAAATGCTTTGCAGGCACTAAGATATATTGAAAACGGTTCTGCATCAATTATGGAATCCTTGGCATATATGATTTTAACACTACCTCATACCTTGGGTGGATATGGTCTTTACGGCGCTGTTTTTAATCATGAAATTAAGCTTGCAGAAAGTGGTATTGCCCGCCTTGGACAGAAGCGATGCTTTGCGGATTTATATTACAAATCCCACAGGCTGGCTGTGGAATATGATAGTTTTACTTTTCACAGCAGCCCTATGATGCAAGGAAAAGATATCGTGCGATCGGCAATTCTTGAAAGGCAAGGGGTAGATGTTATGAGTTTAAGTACTATTCAATTATATAGTAAAGAACCATGTATGGACTTTGCACAAAATCTTGCATCTCGACTGGGGAGGCGGATACAAATCCGAACTAAAAAGTTCAATCAAATGCATGAACATCTGCGTAAATTACTTCCATCAGGGGGCTTGGACGGAACGAACGCAGCACGCGGTTGTATAGTGAACCCGGCTGTGCAAATATACGAGTAATGTCGGGATATTATGGGTGTAATGTATGATAGTGGAAGGAATCGGCTCGCAATCAGCATGTTTACATCATTTAAACGGAAACTATAACATATTTCACCAACAAAAAGATGCACTTCTCGAATATTTGTACAAACTAGTTGAATTAGCGTAATCTTGTAGATAATTGTGATTGGCAAATGCAATTAGCCTTTGACGGTTGTACAGTGAACCCGGCTGTGCAAATATACGAGTAATGTGGGGATATTATAGATGTAATGTATGGTAATGGCAGAAATCGGCTCGCAACCAGCATGTTTACATCATTTAAATGGAGGCTGTCACATATTTTACCAACAAAATGATGCACTTCTCGAATATTTGCACAAACCAGTTGAGTTAGCGGGAATCTTGCAGAGAAT
>CAZMMB010000153.1:0-4668 GCA_964567325.1 uncultured Oscillospiraceae bacterium | reverse complement strand
AGGGGGATAAAAAATGTTGGAAGTGGAAAATAAAAAAACATGGCGAAATGGGGTATACCTTGCTACTGCAACAAATTCCCTAGAGGCAGATATTTGGGAGTCAAAGCTTAAAAGCGAGGGGATTCCTGTGATAAAAAAATACAAGGGACCGGCCAACGCTATGGAAATCATAATGGGCAGCAACTACAGCTATCCTATCGATTTATATGTTCCCGAAGATACCCTCGAGGATGCGCAAGACATTATTGTGGCGGTGCCTTTATCCGATGAAGAAGAAGAGGAAAAGGTGGGGGAAGAGAAGGAGAAGGAGGAGGAGGCGTCCCAAGAGTAAAGCCTTTTCCAGTGTAACTACCGCCCAAGAACTTAGTGTCTAAGTCTGCTTTACATTTATAACAATAACAAAAACTGATAACATACATGTCAGGGCAACCAGGGGTCTCAATCCGTCACATCCTGTACATCCTGTTTTTGTCAGGGTGCTGAGACTACCACAGCACCCTATCTAAGAATATCTTCCCTTTGGAATATTCTAACAATTATGTCGAATGTCCCACGGATATCCAATTACAACAAACTTATCTATTTAAGGTCATGATCCCCAAATAACTACCGATTTTTGATTACAACAATGAACTAGCCATTTAAGATATTCTAATGTACATCCAATACCTCTTTTGCCTCACTGATCTTTTATTACTGGCTAGCCATTATCCGTTTTAGGTTTTTCAATATCCGTTCAACACCTATTGATTCCAAAGGGTTATCCTGACACTATCTAGTTGAGGTGTTTCAGTGACCAATTCTTTAAATCAATCGAGAAAATCTAGGCTACCGTTTATATAGCCATGAATATAATTCAGCATATCAGCATCTGAGTTGTATTCTATTCTATCCCCATCTTTAAGCCTATATGCAATGGTAATCTCATAGGCAGTATCGTAATTAATGGCACTGGTGTCATAATTGGAAAGCACCTTTGCAATTTCCTCCTTCGAGGTTATTTTAGCCAGAACCGTTTGTCCTCCAAACTTATATGCGTAATCGTATTCCTTAATAGGCATAACTGAAGATGCTTCACCTGTCGCACCCATTTTTAAATGCTTGGGCTCATATATTTCAACCCATTCAACCATATCGGGGGACAATTGGAAGTCGAAACCTATATCTTTCAACCATTTTATAGTATTCGTAGCCTCCATAGGCAGATTAAAGTAAATATGCTCGCTGTCCCTTCTGCTTAATGTTTCCTTGTTCACAGGTATATATTCCAGTTCAATATTTGCATAGGAGGGACGAAGACTTATCAAATCCTCATAGCTCATGTTAGCAAAATCCTTTTCAATGTTTGCAATAAGCTGATCTAATAAGGCAGGGTCCGTTAAATCCTTTTCCTCCATTTTTTCGCGAGTTACAATTACATCCGAATAGAAATTGGCCCTTACATATTTCTCCACCCCTAGCTTCTTAAATGAATTTCTTTCTTTGTATTCCTTTGATTCAAAGATCTTTTTAAGCTGAGGGCTGTCAACACAAAAAGCATAATCTATGATATATCTGCGATTCATGTTAAAGAAGCCTTTAATGTCATAACCAATCCTCATACCGGAAGTATAAAGGTGGTTTCCCTGACCTTCGAACCTATTCCTGTTTTCTAAAATGCTCCTATGAAATTCAGCCAGGGCCTCAATGTTTTCCTTATCCGTTAGACCCTTTTCATCCTCTCCTCTGTAGCGATTTAGCATATTCATCATGTTGAAGGGCTCACTTAAATATATGGAATTCACCTTTTTCGGATTAGGTGTCCTTTTTTCAAAGCCCGTAACATCAAAGTTCAATCCCACGATAAAGACTATAGCTATGAGGGCGTAAGCTATAAAATTTTTCAAACCTTCTTTATTGTAAATGCGAGGTGATTTAACTACAATCATTTGCCCTATGATGAAAAAGATCAATGTTCCGGCTGCAAATCCGGCATACATGTACAGCCTTCCATCCCCCAAGATTTGAAAATAAAAACCTAGCATAGTCATGCCCAAAAAAGCAATGACATAGCAGATTATCGGCTTCATGAAGTTGAAGGTCATGGAGTCAGTCGCCCTCTCCAGCTTTCTTTTGTTATAGAGGACTGCGGAAACCACCAGCATCACCGCTATAGTGGCTAAGTAAAACAATACTGCCGTTATGGGAAAGTATCCGCCTCTACTTATAATTCCTGTGTAAGGTGAAATATCAAGCGCAATTTTTATCCAGTCACCGGATGGGTCAAATCCAAACAGGAATTCCTGAAAATACACATTAAACACCGCGTAGAGCAAAGGTATGAGGAATATAAAGAAATAGGATGTAAAGAGATGCATCAGGTTATTCCCCGTAACGATGCCGGCAAATATCGATACGCTGAAGAGAACGATAAGTATTATCAGGGATGTTCCCATCCAGTTTAGTATTTCACCACGAGAAAAAACATTTATGGTGGAAAAAGAGACTTCATCTCCATAACCCCACTGTTGAAATACCGGCTTGCTCAGTAGCAACATGATAATGCCATTTAATACAACCGGCACCGATATCAGAATAAGGCCTGAAATGAAGTTGCTGTTGTAAAGCTTGGCCCTGGTAAAAGGCATGGAATGCATTACAGCAACCGAACTTACATTCTGCAAGTATCGCAATAGAATAACGGCGGTTATAACCGGCATTAGGAGATGTGCACCCATAAAAAATGGTTGAATATTGTGAAGTGACATCTCAATGTATCTCGCCATGAAATTCAATGATTTATATGACATGAGAATGGGAAATATCCCAGAAAGGAAGTATACCAGAAAAGCCAGAGCGGGTATCGCCCAAAACCTCCTCAAATTCTCCTTAATAAGTGGCATTGATATGCTAAAATATGATGCCTTCGATTTCACTATCTCCACCTCCTAACTCATATATAAATATTTCCTCAAGGGACAAGGGCAACATGTCGAAAACCACAGGTTTGCTCTTTCTAATAATTTCCTCTACCAGATCCTTACGATTGCGTATTATGAGCAAATCAACCGTACCCCTACTCTCCTTGTGCAACACATTCAGCCCTTGATAAGGATCCTCTTCACCTAAGTCTTTAAAAGCAACCTGAATCTTGTGTATATCCGACTTCAGTTCATCTAAATCTCTTTCTATCATCATTTTACCTTTATTTAGGATTCCAATAGAATCACAAATTCCTTCCATCTCTCTTAAATTGTGAGAGGATACCAAGACTGTCATATCTCTTTCCGCCACATCCCCAACCACATATCTCCACACCAGCTTCCTGATGATTGGATCAAGCCCATCTATCGGCTCATCAAGTATCAGGTAATCGGGCATGGCTGACATGGTTAAAACAAAAGCAGCTTGCTTCTGCATACCCTTGGAAAACTTAGAAAGTTTTCTTTTCTCACTGAGCTCAAACCTCTTTACCATCCGCCCATATCTTTCTTTGTCCCAGCTGGGATAAATAGATTTATAGAACTCTGCTGATTCCTTCAAGTTGTATGAAGAGAAGAAATACAAATCATCAGGTATATATCCCATCCTCTGCTTTATTTCAAGATTCTCATATATGGGCTTTTCTTCAATGGTAATACTGCCCCCGTCTTGCTTCAAAACACCTGTTACATGCTTTATTAGCGTTGTCTTACCTGCTCCGTTCGTACCCACAAGACCATATATGGATCCCTTCCTCACATTCAAATCAAGCTTGTGAAGGGCTTGAAACCCATCAAAGCTTTTATCTACGTTCCTAACCTTAATCATGCCAAATCACCTCTTTCCTCCATCAGTTCATCTAGCAGCTCGTGAACATCTTCCTTGGGCAGGCCAAGAAAGAACAACTCTCTTATACCTCTCCGCAGTTCTTCGCTTACCTGCTCCACTCTCTTGGTGTCAATCTCCGTTTCGGTAGCCTGGGAAATATAAGTTCCCAGCCCCGCCACAGTGTAGACGAAGCCTTGGTATTCCAACTCCCTGTATGCCTTTTGAATGGTATTAGGATTCACGGTCAGTGTCTTTGAGAGTTCCCGGACAGAGGGGAGCTTTTCTTCGGGTTCAAGAACACCGGCTAATATAAGCTCCTTGATGTTGTCAACGATTTGCTCATAGATAGATGATCTACTTTTCAAATCAATTTGAAACATTTCGCTATCCCCTTTCTCTAGTCATAGTTTTAAAATCATAAACAATGCTGTTTCAATTTCTCTGCTCATTAAATTTAAATGCAGTTAATTATGATTCCCTAGTTTCTTTACTTATCGAAGTTACAAGCAATAGATTATAATGTCCTAGTTTCCCTACTTATCAAAGTTACAAGCAATAGATTATGATGACCTAAGTGTACTATATGACACAGTACAGTGTCAACACATTTCTATTAACTTTTCCACCTACCTGGAATTTCATACAGTTCAGGGCTATAGTGAACCAATAGACTATGGCGTGGGCCATTCGCTTGGGAAAATGAGGCCAAGATTAGCTATAATCGCAATCGTAGTCCTGATTTCAATGAGATAAAACTCCCAGTAGACGTTCGCTTGGGAAAATAGGGACTAAGATTAGCTATAATCACAATCGTGGTCCTTATTTCAATTGGGGGAAACTCCCAGCAGACACTCGCATGGGAAAATAAGGACTAAGATT
>CAZMMB010000152.1:687-4720 GCA_964567325.1 uncultured Oscillospiraceae bacterium | reverse complement strand
TGGCAGATAGGGTGGGGCATAGGTGGCTCTATTCTTTTACATTGCTTAGCGGTGGAATAGGTGTGGCCTTAATGTTTATTAAATCTATGCCTGCAATTTTAGTTGGGGCTTCAATTCTGGGCCTAATAGGAGCAGCTAGTCCCAGTCTAATGTTTTCATCCTTAGGAAAACTAATTACTTCCAGGGACTTGTTAGCCCAAAGCAATGGCATTGTTGTTCTATTTCAAAATGGAGGAATGTTTTTGGCTAGCCTATTTTTTGGATTAATAGCCCAGGGCATGGGTGGCAATTACACGGTTGCAGCAATGCTTATGATTCCCCTAACGATAATCTCAAGTGTATTGGTCTATTTTACCAGCTACGACGAATGACTAGAAAAGAGTTTGTTTTTTGGAGTAACAAACAAACTAACAAGGTAACAAAACTCCTCAATGCATTGGAAGAGCCTGTTGTCATGTGTCGGATATGAACAGTAACAACAAATTAACAAGATAAAGACGCAGCCCGCAAGAACTAGACTTTTTGAGCTTTTAGGGGTATCCTTAATAGAGAATAAATCCAGATAATATCGAGGAGGTGGGCAGGTAAGATGGATACCATGACGGTTATAAAAATTATTTTCGTCGGTCTTCTCACTATCCCTGTACTGGGTTTATCCTTGTTTTTAATGGGAAAACTAATCGATGAAATAATCAAGAAACCCGGGAGGGAAAGATGAAGCAAGGTTTGTTTATTACTTTTGAAGGACCTGACGGTTCAGGCAAGACCACACAAATTCAAAGATTAAAGGGATATTTAGCTGAAAAAGGCATTGATGCTGTCTTGACCAGAGAACCCGGCGGTACATTTATTGGTGAAAAGATAAGGGAGATTATTTTAGATCCTGAGCATCAGGAAATGGATTATATAACGGAGTCTTTGCTTTATGCGGCTTCCCGAGCCCAGCATGTTTCAGAGATAATAATGCCTGCCTTGATAAAGGGAAAAACTGTTATTTGTGACAGGTTTATGGATTCAAGTATTGCCTATCAGGGTTATGGGAGGAAATTAGGTGAGAGGGTGCGGATTATTAATGAGATAGCAGTAAATGGTCTAGTTCCTGACCTGACCTTTCTCCTGCTTGTAAACCCTAAAGAGGGCAAGGACAGAATTAGTGTTGATGCACTTGATAGGTTGGAAATGGAGGAATTAGATTATCACTTGGATGTATACGCAGGTTACATGAAATTGGCTGAAAAACATAAGGACAGGATTCTCATGGTGGACGGGTCGAGAAAGATAGAAGAAATTACCGAGGAGATAAGGACGAGAATGTGGGACTTTCTCCAAGATAGGCAGGGTTAGAATGAGGTCGGGACAATTAAAAGAACACTTTAGGAACTTATTGTACAGGGGGAACCTGTCCCATGCTTATATATTAGTAGCTGGGGATGCTGACCGATTATATTGGCTAGCCAAGGAGGTTGCAGGCCAAATCACCCCTTATAAAGAAGACATACATACTGTTTGTGCCGATGATTTGTCTGTTAAGGATAAATCAATTGAAGAATTGATAGAAAGGCTTAATCTAAAGCCCTTGGTGGGGGAAAGAAATATTGCCTTGATAAGGGATGCAGAAACTATGACAGCCAGGGCCCAGAACAGGCTTTTAAAGACCCTGGAGGAACCTCCGGGCAAGTCAGTGATATTTCTACTTACCAATAAGGAGGAAAACTTGTTAGCTACTGTCCGCTCCCGCTGTGTATTATTTCGAATGGACAATTGGGGGGGGGCAACTAATGGTGAATCATATGAAGACACTGTACATGCGGTTGCCAGCGCCCTTTTAAGAGGTAAGGACTACTATATCATCATAGGAGCTTTGGAAGAGGTTATGAAAGATAGGGGTCTAGCGCATGCCTTCCTTGATGGTCTTGAAAACTGGTATAGGGATGTCCTGTTCTATGGAATTGGCAGGCCTAGTGGGGGAACAATTCCAGATATTGGGGTCTTAAATAGTCTTATGACCTTAGAATTAGCAGAGAAAACTATAGCATTCATTGAGGTAGCCCGCCGGGACCTGTATCACCACATCAATGTAGGTTATGCTATTAAGAACATGGTATTAAAGATAATTAACGAGGAGGAATCCATATGATAAAAGTTGCGGGGGTAAGATTTAGAAAAGCCGGGAAGGTTTATTACTTTGATCCGGATGGGCTCCCTGTTTATAAAGGGATAAATGTGATAGTAGAAACAGCTAGGGGTTTAGAATTTGGCACCTTATCTGAGGACATAAAAGAGGTAGAGGAAAAGGACATTGTCCCTCCCCTGAAAAAAATAATTCGCATAGCAGATGAAAAGGACATGCAGCAATATAGGGAAAATCTTGAGAAAAAAGAAAGAGACCTGATGCTATGTCAAGAAAAAATAGACAAGCATAAACTAGAGATGAGACTGATAGACGTGGAGCACACCTTTGATAATAGTAAAATCATTTTCTATTTTACATCTGATGGTAGGGTTGATTTTAGGGAACTTGTCAAGGATTTAGCAGGGGTGTTTAAGATGCGCATTGAGCTTAGGCAAATAGGCGTCAGAGATGAGGCCAAACTGGTAGGTGGAATTGGAACCTGTGGGAAAGGCCTGTGCTGTCACTCCTGGTTACAGGAGTTCGAACCGGTATCTATAAAAATGGCCAAAGTACAAAATCTATCGCTTAACCCCGCTAAGATATCGGGTATTTGCGGCAGATTAATGTGCTGCTTAAAATATGAAAACGATACTTATTGCGAATTACGGCAAGGAATGCCCGATGTGGGAGAAAAGGTGAAGACCCCGGAAGGAATGGGCATAGTTGCGGAGTGCAATATATTTGAAGGAAAAGTTAAGGTGCGTTTAATCATAGAAGAAAAGACCGGAGATAGTTCGGAAAAACTATCCACGGATTTGAATGTATATACAAAGAAAGAGATACGGAGGCTGGGAGGGAAAAAACATAAAAACAAAACTGATGATGAAATTGAGGAGTCTGTCTTAAAAGAAATAAAAAACCTTCTTGATGAATAACAGGGGATATCCTCATCCCCCAATTGAAAAAACCTGTTCTATTTTGTGAGCCTGAACAGGTTTTATTTTTGTGCAGTATGTTTGCTAGAGACTTTGCATTTCTTTAATGCAGTCTTCACAGACATTTTTATCGCGAACGCGTTTTACGTTCTTTGCATTTCCACAGAATATGCAAGCGGGCTCATACTTCTTTAAAAGAATGTAGTCTCCGTCAACATAGATTTCGATAGGGTCTTTGATTTCAATGTCAAGAGTTCTTCTAAGCTCAATTGGAAGTACGATCCTCCCTAGTTCGTCAACTTTTCTTACTATACCTGTCGCTTTCATATGCCATACCCCCTAACTGTAATATTATCCAAGGCAAATGTATAATATAAGACTCACATACAAAATGTTACTATAAAAGAACAATTTAGTCAATTACTTTTTACTTTTAAAAGTGCCAATAAAAGACGTAGCAGCCTTAATTAGAGAGGTGACACCTTGTACAAATCCTCCATTGTTTTTTAAGGAATCGGCCAAAGCAGCAATTGATTGGCTTACATTTGCAATAGTTTTCTGTGTTTCCTCTACACTGGTGACGGTAGCACCTGTGATTCTTTCGGCATCTTCTAGAACACGATTAAGTGTTTTGATTGCAGGTATTAAGTTTTTTACAAGTAGAATGCAGTAGATTATAAATACGACCAGGGCTATTCCAATTATCATTAGACCAGCGTCGCCTATAGTTATTGCAGTATCCATTAGGTAACCACCTCCAATTTCTATTATGAAGGATTGGGACATCTTTTTCAACATTATTTTGCCAATTCTGCATATATTTCTTCATAGAGACTTATTAAAGGCATCCCCGTGGGTGTATTCTATAGAATCGGCTAGCAATTGTATGCTTTTTTACCGATGGTCAAGGTCCATAGGCTGGTAGGAAATAGGGAAGGATGTGGCGAATTACTATGATGAATTATATATGGGCAGGAATGCTTTT
>CAZMMB010000152.1:0-677 GCA_964567325.1 uncultured Oscillospiraceae bacterium | reverse complement strand
TCTTTATCTGGTTCATTTTGATACAAATCTTTTGTTTGGTGTAATTTTTGCTACTTTTAGGGGGATATTGGACACGTTTAGCCACAACTTGTTAGAGAGTTGTAATCGGGGTGTCTTTTTCATTTTGGGGCTAGCGGGAATCATGGCTACCTGGTCGGGTCTAATGAATATAGCCAAGAGCTCTGGCATTATAGACAGTTTTGCTAGAATTGTTAGTCCAATTATGGGATTTCTTTTCCCTAAAAAACTAAAAAAGGAGACGATTGCTATGATGCTGATGAGCTTCAGCACAAATCTTTTCGGTGCAGGTAACAGTGCAACTGTGTTTTCATTAAAAAGTATGGAGATGCTTGATAAAGAAAATAAATCAGGTATTTTTGCAAGCGATGCAATGTGTATGTTCATGGCTGTTAATATGTCTATGGTTCAGATAGTCCCGGTTACGATAATAAAAATTCTCAGCGATTCAGGATCAACTAATCCCGAGTCTATTATCATTCCTTCTATTATAGCTGGCCTGATTTCAATGATTGCCTCCATTTTAGTGTGTAAGATTTATGAGGGGAAGGGTTATGATTAATTTCCTCACCATCATTTCCTATTGTTTTATACCAGGAATAATGACTATAATTATAGGTCACGGTATATTAAAAAAGATTCCTGTATATTAATGTTTT
>CAZMMB010000151.1:0-4732 GCA_964567325.1 uncultured Oscillospiraceae bacterium | reverse complement strand
TACAGCTATTGCCATTGCTACTGCTACTACTGTTGCTACAGCTACAGCTATTGCTATTGCTGCTACTACTGCTTCTATCGTTGCCACCGCTACAGCTATTGCTATTGCTACCTGCCGCCATAGCTACTGCTGCTGTTACTATTGTTGCTACTGTTATCGTTGCCACCGCTACAGCAATTGCTTCCGCTACTACTTCTATCGTTGCCACCGCTACAGCTTTCAAAATAATCCGTTTAGTGGACCCTAACTGTTTGTATTGATAACCCGGCTACCCCGCTTGCGGTCCAATTCTGTTAAGATTTTTTTCCTCAGCCTAATGTTCAATGGAGTTACCTCCACAAGTTCATCGCTGTTGATAAACTCCAAGGCCTCTTCGAGAGTGAACACCCTATGGGGTGACAGTTTAATTGCATCATCACTTCCTGCTGCACGAATATTGCTTACCCTTTTAGCCTTGCAGGGATTGACGGTCATATCTTCACCTCGACTGTTCAGCCCAACAATCATTCCTTCGTAAACATGGGTCCCAGGGGCAACAAACATTTCTGCCCGCTCGCTTATATTTGCTAGGGCGTATGGTGTGGTAATTCCCTCTTGTTGGGAAATGATTGTACCATTTATCCTTTCTGTAATATCCCCTTTATATTCCTCATAAGCAAAAAACTTGCGCACCATTGTTCCTTCACCCCGGGTTTGATTTATAAACAAACTTCTGTAACCCAAAAGGCCACGGGTTGGCACCGTGTATACTAATCTAGAAAGTCCGTTTTTCCCATCCATACTTTTCATTATGCCTTTTCGCAGGTTAAGTTGGGAAATAACACTGCCCACATATTCCTCAGGAAGTTCAATAACCACCTCTTCTATTGGTTCTGTTTTACGGCCTTTTGAATCCTTTTTCAATATTACCTCTGGTTTAGAAACAGAGAGTTCGTAGCCCTCTCTTCTCATATTTTCAATCAACACTGATAGATGAAGTTCCCCACGACCTGAAACCTTGAATGTATCGGTGGAATCTGTGGCCTCCACTAGTAAACCAACATTTACTTCCAACTCTTTTTCCAGCCGCCCTTTTATGTGCCTAGTTGTTACATATTTGCCCTCTCTGCCGGCAAAGGGTGAACTGTTCACCATAAAATACATGCTCATGGTGGGTTCTTCGATTTTTATTGAGGGAAGTTGCACAGGGTGGTCCTGGTCGCATATGGTTTCCCCGATAGTAATATCGCCTATTCCTGCAATAACGCATATGTCTCCGCAGAAAACTTCAGAAGCTTCGGCTCTTTTTAACCCTTTATAAACAAAAATCTGGTTGATTTTATTGTGTCGAACCCTACCGTCAAGGTCCACAATGGATACGGTTTGGCCGGTGCGGATGGTCCCCTTGTCTATACGCCCGATACCTAAACGGCCAATATAATCGTCGTATCCTAGAGATGAAATTTGAAATTGAAGGGGGTCTTCGGATAAATCGGGATACCCTTTAACTTGTTGGAAAATTGTATCAAGTAGGGGGGCAATAGTTAACCCATTCTGTCCAGAAGGACTCTTTTTAATTTTAGTTTTGCCTGATTGAATTATAATTTCCTTAAGTTCAGTAGGGTTTTTTACCACAATTCCCTGTCTTGCAATGCCGTATAAGATTTTAAAATCCAACTGCTGGTCACTTGCATTTAAATCCATAAAAAGTTCATAGACCTCGTCCACAACTTCATCAATCCTTGCATCTTTTTTGTCTATTTTATTTATTAGAAGGATTGGAACCAACCCTTGTTCAAGCGATTTCTGCAAAACGAAGCGGGTTTGGGGCATGGGTCCTTCAGAGGAATCCACCAAAAGTATGACAGTATCTACGGTTTTTATAATTCGTTCAACTTCAGATGAGAAATCCGCATGACCCGGCGTGTCTACAATGTTAATTTTGTAACCCCCATACATGATAGAACAATTTTTTGAATAAATTGTTATACCTCGTTCTTTTTCCAAATCGTCGGAATCCATAATACAATCAGCCGTTTCCTGGTGTTCGTGGAAAACACCACTCTGAGAAAGAAAGGCATCAACAAGGGTAGATTTACCAGCATCTACATGGGCTATAACGGCTATATTAATAGTTTTTCTTCTTTTCATCGTTTATCACTTTCCTACAGTAAATGTTTATAAAATTTCTTTAAAGCCTGATATATGGACTAGCAGGGGGTAGACTGAGAGCAGTCGCTATCTTTGTTGTTGACATCACTATATCCAAATGAAGGATAGCCAAGTAATGGCCCTAGTAAACTAGAGAGTTGGTTTTGAACCGTAATTCATCAAGCTAACAAATTATAATAGCACATTTGATCTGAAAATGCACTTGTAAATTTTCGTAATGTAGGTAATTACGTAAAAGACTAAAAAACTAAAAGACATAAAAGGCCTTGCAATTCCATTTCGTTCACGCATAAGTTGCTTTTTAGTATCGAAGTGAGCAAAATTGCAAATATGGTAAGAAATAATCTATAAGTACCTTACATATTATGAATATATGCATCAAATTTCAGACATAACTGCATAACCCGTATTAATATGCAAAATTAGTTCACTAGGCTTGATTTTTTGCACAGTTAGCTATCGATAAGCCGACTGCTTCGGTTTATTTTCTTTTATTCAATTGCCCTGCTGGTAACGCAGCTTTTTTCAATCTGTAAAGGTGTTGATATACATAGAAGGTCAATGTATCATATGCATAGAGATACTAGGTATATATTTTCTGAAGGGGGTCAAATATATGAGTATTAACAAGGGATTAATCGGAGGGAGCACTCCGCTTATGTTACTTTCTTTGCTTGAGTGTAAGGATCATTATGGTTATGAAATTATTAAAATTCTAGAGGAACGGTCCGATAAAACCTTTTTATTGAAAGAAGGAACCCTTTATCCTGTGCTTCACAGGTTGGAAAATGAGGGATACATTACATCATATCATAAAGAAAAGGATGGGCGGCAGCGCAGATATTATACCATCACTGCTCTTGGAGAGAAACAGTTGACAGACGAAAAGGTCCAATGGAATAAATTTGCGATGGCAGTGAATCGAGTGATAGGCGGTGAAGTAAATGCCATTGCCTGAAACCCATAAGTTTATTAAAAAAATAGTAAAGAGGGTTTATTTTATACCAGATCGATATGAAATAGAACGGGAACTGGTAGGTCACATTGAAGATTGCGCCTTAGACATCCAGGCAGGTGATGGTGTTTTGATTGATGAAGCAGAGCGATTGGCAGTGAAGAGAATGGGAGATGCAAAGGAGATTGGACGGGCATTGAACCGTCAACATAATCCTGTCCTTGGATACTTATGGTATTTAAGCCGAATAATAGTTGTATTACTTTGCGTTATTTTGATTTTGGAATCAATACCTATGCTTTTGGTCGGCGGTTGGTCGATTATTTTTGATCATCCTATCAGAAACATTCCAAGGGATTCATATGTACGCCATGTAAGGCCTAACGAATTAATTAAGATAGATAGCAGGCGCACCACAATAACAGATGTAATACAGACGCAAGATGGGGCTATGCATATTTTATATTCTACTTATAATTTAAGCCTCTCTGGATTGCATGGTTGGAACTCTCCTGGACTTGGACAGGTCAAGGATGAGAAAGGTGAAAAATACTATGGCGGTGGATATCTGGGTGGCGGATTTTACAGCCGTGGCTGGAATCGCTATGATAATTTCCCAACCGATAGCAAGGTAATAATAGAGTATGATTGTGATACCAACAGATATTATCGTGTAGAGATTGACTTGGAGGAGGGTTTAGAGAAATGACAAGATTAAAGAAAACTATTAGAAACCTTCTCCTATTAATAATTCTAATCCCTTTATTTATGGGTCTAAATGGGTTATATTTTTCGCCTATTAAAGCTCTTCGTGCATCTGAGAAGGATTTGCACTATGGGCCCACGGAAATAATTCATAGCTTCGACTATGGTAATATGCGCTATTTTCTTGGCCACTATGAAAACTACTATAACCTTACACCAATTAAACAATCCATGGGCATATTTTGGAGATATGGCGGAGGTGGAGTGGTTGGGATGGAAAATCGATTTGACAGACCTATTTCTTATGGCTTTAGAAATGATGGAAATCAATTGATGCTTTTCGGAGTTCGAAATGATGAAAATATTGCTTGGTTGGAGATTGAAAAATCAGGGCCAAACGGCAAGATCAAGAAAAAAAAGGTAGACCAATTTTACGAAGATTTATTTTACATAATATGGGAAAGTGAAGGGGATGATATTGCCGAACCAGGCAGCATCATCGAATCTAGAATAACAGCCTATGATGTGGGAGGAGAAATTGTTTATGAGACATTGTTTTAGAGATATTTTTTCTAAAAAGTAGTCATAAGCATTATATAAACAAACAGAATCCATAAAGGATTGACTTCTAGATGATTTCCATTTACTTCTTGATACAGGGTGCTCGTCAAATATGATATTTGTCCTTCGCCATACATCAGTATGGCAAACTGGATTAAGTTCGCTGGCTTCCTCCGGCTATAATTCAATTTGAAGTTCAGGCCGGTACCCTCGGGTTCAGGGAAATAAGGACTATAATCATGAATCTTGGCAGCTGCAGTCCTTATTTCTGCTTAGACTTTGGATTGGCGCCTTCGGCCGCAGGGAAATAAGGACTATAATCATTAATCTTGGCAGTTGTAGTCCTTATTTCTGCTTAGA
>CAZMMB010000150.1:4187-4738 GCA_964567325.1 uncultured Oscillospiraceae bacterium | reverse complement strand
AGCCTGCCTGCCTACTTTGGCAATTGGCTG
The DNA here is from genome assembly GCA_964567325.1 of uncultured Oscillospiraceae bacterium. Lineage (GTDB taxonomy): Bacteria > Bacillota > Clostridia > Peptostreptococcales > Anaerovoracaceae > UBA1426. The sequence goes on along the minus strand of CAZMMB010000150.1, from coordinate 4,708 downwards.
TTACCGAGTTGCCAGCCTGCCTGCTTCCACTGCATCAGGCACCCCTCTAGGCACCCCTTCAGGCGCCCCATCAAGCACCCCTTCAGGCGCTGCGACGCTTTAGCCTGCCTGCCTACTTTGGCAATTGGCTGTTACCGAGTTGCCAGCCTGCCTGCTGTCGATATATGAACTAGCTACAAACCTATGCCCATACATTTCAGCCCACATGCTACTAATCCGACCGCTATAGAGATATTCTGCAATTTGACGGCCACTACCAATCAGCCCACCGGTTAAGTCTACTAATAGCCTGGCATGCCTGGCACCAGTATAATAAAAGGATATCGAATAATTCTTAACAAAAGGTGGTTGTTTTTCTTAATATTTTATTACAGATAGAAGAAAATATCGACATCTTAAGTATTTTTGTTTCAATTAGGATGAAAGTAGGCTGAAAATAGGATGAAAGCATTATTCCTACGAAGTAATGTGAATAAGCCATTTTCGATCTAAAACCGCTAAATGGTTTACTTTTGGTTGTT
>CAZMMB010000150.1:0-4087 GCA_964567325.1 uncultured Oscillospiraceae bacterium | reverse complement strand
TCCCCGCTGTTTAATAGTTTATTTTATCCTGATTTATAAACCATTTTCTGCTTTATCCTGGTAAATGGTTTATATGATGGATTGTAGGTGGTAGATGGATGGCAAGATAATGGGAGTGCGGTTCCTCCACAGGGTTTGGACAAGGCAAAGTTAAAATGCCTTGCCAAACTTCCTACACCTACAGCATCTACTGCTGTTAATGTTTTGCAATTTTATAAAATATTTTATTTAGTTCCAATGGGCATTTAGATCTTCAAACGGCAAAAAAGGTTCAGTTGGTTTTGCGACTATTGCGACTAACCCGCTTGTATGGGCTGCCGGATATCCTAAGGCAAATTCATGTGAATAAGCCATTTTCGATCTAAAACCGCTAAATGGTTTACTTTTGGTTGTTTTATAAACCATTTCTCATGGAAAAACAGTAAAACAAATAGATTCATAAACCATAATTTAATCCCCGCTGTTTAATAGTTTATTTTATCCTGATTTATAAACCATTTTCTGCTTTACTCTGGTAAATGGTTTATATGATGGATTGTAGGTGGTAGATAGATGTATAGATGGTAATTGGTGATTGATGGTTGTCAATGCGACCCCGTCTACTGGGTTTACAGTTATGCCTCACCTTTAATAGTGCTGCATTTTTTCAACTTAGGTATATATTAGTGTTGACTTTTTATGTATGTAGTGTATTATATTGGTGGTGGCGACACTCAGTAAATGATTGAATTGTAACCACAAGTCAGATATAAACCAAAATAGAACTTCAATGAAACCATTTAGGCTAAACAAGTGGATGAATTTTATGAAAATACATTATTTGTCAGACAATATCGAGATAATACAAGGTAGGCGTGAACATGAGAAGCAATAAACTTATTGAAAGCATTAAAACCGATTTGCACATAAATAGAATTCTTGAAAATAAGTATATGGATTTAATCGAAGGCTTACCGGAAGGAAGCTTACATTGCAAAACGATTAATAAAACAAAGCGCTATTATCACTATTCGCCTAATGCTCCAAAGTGTTCTGCTAATAAGTTGACTTATATTTCCGATGAAAGCGAACTTTTACTATATGAGCTGACAAAGAAATTATTTGCAAAAAAAAGTTTGATATTTCTACGCAACAATATTTCAGCCCAAGAGAATTTTTTAAAAAAATATAAGGTTTGCAATTTGGATACTATATTAAATGATATGCCACCGGCCCACAGAGAACTTGCAAAATCCGTAGTTGAAAACCATCTTAAGATGCCAAACACCCCGATTTGGCAGCAAGAAGTGTATCAAAAGAATCCTTACAATCCAGAGGGCTTAATACATAGAACACAAAGTGGGGCCCTAGTCCGCTCAAAATCTGAGGCTATTATTTTAGAATTATTAGAATCATACAATGTCCCATATAGATACGAGGCCCACCTCCAACTAGATGGAAACAACCTATATCCTGATTTTACAATACTTAGCCCTAGAACACATGAGATTGTATATTGGGAACATTTTGGAATGATGGATGATCCAAAATATTATGCCTCTATGGAAAGAAAACTTAAAATATATAGAGAATGCAATATATTACAGTGGGTTAACCTTTTAGTAACATTCGAAACTCAAAAATGTCCTCTCGATGGGCCTACAGTGAAAAATATAATAAGGGCTTTTTTATTGGCGGATTGACAGGTATGGCTCACCGAACAAATTGTAGCAACCATTATAAATAGGCAAGCGCCACAACAAGGTGGAACGATTTATTTGGGAGATATATTTAGTTGCTAAGGTTTATTGATGTACAATTTTTTTCAACCCCAGCTTGGCTTATGGGATATTATTGAACTTCTAGTATAATTTTGTTTATTGAGCGATTTTACTTTCGGGCATCGTATGCTCATTCCGCTTGCGATCATATTATTTTTAACTGAATGATTACGCCTTATTCACTTCCGGACATCAAATGCTCATTCAGCTTGCAATTATATTATTCGCATTATATTATTCTCGACTTTAACAGTGAAAAAGTAAAAAAACCTCTGTATGCATTGGAATCACCAATGCACAGAGGTTTATGTGTTTCTTAGACGTGTAGTGTATTTTAATTTTTCTTTTTAGTTTTGGCAACAAGTTGTTTAATATCGCCTGTTCTCAAGAATCTTCTATTAAGCTTTAAATTTAGCGCATCGCCAATATCTCTAATAATTTTATCGTGATAAGCCGTTTTAAAAACATTATCTTTAATAAAGCAGACCTGATATTTTCTTAAGGATTGAATTACTTGTTCTGGGCCATACTTTCCCTCTAATCGCTTGCATAGCAGCCTCATGAGCAATAAAGAAATAAAGCATGTGAGAAAATGAGCATTTATTCTTTGCTCTAAAGTAAGAAAAACAGGCTGACTTTCCAGGTCACTTTTTGTAATACGAAAACTGCGCTCAATCTCCCAAAGTCCATGATATGCCTTGACAACTTCATGATCTGGCATATCAATTTCACTGGTGATAATAGAATAATAGCCATCATATTTCTCATCTTCCAAGATCCTATCAACGTCTAGGTATGGGATATTTTTAGTACTGATGCATTCACCGGTTTCTGGATTATATTCTATGTTCTTTACATAGCGTAGAGCTCCTTTTGCATCCTTCTTATCATAGCGCTTCGGATTCGCTATAATATTTTGCGCCTTTTCAAGTATCTCTGCCCGTTTATGCTTTTGTCGCCTAGCGTAAAGCTCATTGTAACAAACAATTTGCCTAACATTAAGGGGGATTTTTCTTTTAACATTATCTGCATGCGTTACCCAAAATTCTTGTGGATAGGGCCTTGATTTCATACGAAAAGCTGGGATATCCTGATTTTCATCTTTCGCTCCCCACTGATCAGTTTGCTTGACAATACCGCTTCTTTCTACATATCCAGATGAATCAAAAACATACTCTTGAAGGTCTTTAGAAGCCCCGCGTATTTTCTGTGAGAAAATGAACCCATCTCCTTTTGCCATAAGAAATGCCACATTATCACCACTGTTTAACCCTTTATCAGCAACGGTAATTATTCTCCCAAGACCATAATCTTTCCGTGTTCTTTGAAGCAGCGGCATCATTGTTTGACTATCATGTGTATTACCTTCAAATAGACGATAGGTAATTGGAATAGCATCGGCATCAAGGAGAAGTCCCATCTGAACCAAGGGGTTACGAGTATTGTGCTTACAAAAACCTTTGCGACGAAACTCATCTTCTTCATCAATCTCAAAGTAGAAATTTGTAACATCATAGAAGACCACATGGGTCTTGCGGTTGTAGTTAATCTTAACCTGTTCGTGAAGGTGACAAAGAAGGTCTTCACTAAATGCGTTAAAATAATCCAAGGCGCGATAAACATCGTACAACTCACATTTAAAGGGTCTGGCTATCCTTTCTTTGTACTGAAAACTAGCAATCTTTGAACCCGGACATAAAATTCGTGTATATACTAAAAGCTGCATTACATCGTTTAGTGAATAGTCCATGGCCAGACTACGCTGACGATTGATAATAAATTGGTGGATATTTAGTTCATGATAAATTGCACTCAATGGCAGGAAACCCATAGATCTCAGGGAATCCTCATCTTCATCCATCTCATTTGCAGTGACGTGTCCTAGATAAAATTCTTCCAAAGCTTCCTTTTCTTTTTTCGCCTCGGTAAGTATAAGAGCAACATTTTTAAAGTGTTCAATCGGGTCTTCATATTGGTCCAGGTATTCATCTACGTAACCAAGATTTTCAATAACTTTATGTTTCACCTTTTTAGTTACAGGATCTCTATATCCTTCAACGAAGCTTAAGTTAATTCGGCCGTTTTTTTGTTTTGTTGATTTAAGGTACAATTTACACCCACCCCCATTTATGGACATATATTGATATTATACCACAATATGCAACAATAGACAACCCCTAAAAGTAAATTATTTGACATAAAAAAACGCCCTAGTGGCGTAGTTCTAATACTTGCACCTATTTAATTAGACAAAGTAACTGTTAAACGGGGGATATACTATAAATGAATATTAGTAAAAAAATGTGCAGCAAAAGATTATTATTTAT
>CAZMMB010000149.1:0-4803 GCA_964567325.1 uncultured Oscillospiraceae bacterium | reverse complement strand
TGGAATACCTAGTCAAGACCTATCCAAGGTAAAGGAGAAATTTTATAAGGGTAAGGGCTCGGCATCACAAAATGGAATAGGATTGTCAATCTGCCAAGAAATTGTATCAATGATGAAGGGGACCATGACAATCTCCAGTGAATTGGGAATAGGTACCAGGGTCTTTATCACCCTGCCGATAGGGGCTGATATAGATGCATAGAAATATCTTGAGCCTTGCATTTATTGCAATTCTCTTGTTCAGCTTGGGGGGATGCCTAAGTGTGGAAACTACCAAAGATGATTTGGTAGGAAAGATCATCCCTCCTAAGGAGCAGGAAGAGGTCTTTTCAGGCAAATGGCGGGATGTTAACAATTTTGATTCCGAATTGCAGTTCTTCAATAAGGGGGTTTCATTTAATGGTGACATCTGGAGGGATGTCTATTATAAGATAAAAAGGGTTGATAAAGAAGGCTATTTAAAGACTAAATACTTAGCTGATAAAAATCCTATAACCATCGAGGCTGATAAAAATGAGGTGGATGTAGTGACCCTATATTCTTCTGAAAATTTTTTAGGGGAATTTTTGATAATTAATGAAAACAGCCTAGTTTTCTTCATACAGGATAATCTAATAGAATTTGAAAAAATATCTGACGATCCAGACCCCTCAATAGATGTAGCTACAAAGGGTGGGGACCCCCTATCGGACAATCAAAACACACCCTTTTCAGGTGTCTTATTAGGCATTAGAACACCGGATGTAGGGGGTTACAAATACAGAACCCTTTGGCTATCAAATGATGGGGACGGTCTACTTCCCCACCTATATGCGGATAATTTATTTTTTCCTAGGACCAGTGGCTTTTGGGAATTAAAAACAGGAAAACAAGGCCAAGGAGGGGAGGAAATCCTAAGGGCCAAAAATATCGCAATTAAGGAGGGCACCTCCGATGAAGGGGTATATATAAGTGCATTAAATAAAAGAATCGATTATATAAGCAATGACTTTATTTCACTAGAGACTGGCGAGGAAGAATTTGCAAAGCTACAGATATTGCCTATAGATAATTTATTGTCAGAAACTGGCCTTAGAATATCGGATATCCTAGGAGATCAGGGTATAGATCTAGTCAATAGTACCAGGGATAAAATAGCAGGCCTCAATGGAGGTGGGAGCAAAATAATTCTTGACGAAAGTTTTGGAATAGTAAGAGAGATGGGGCGTTGGTCAATTAAAGGCAGGGTATATTATAAAAGGGAAGGTCAATTTGAAAATCAAAGTATTGACCTAGATCTAAATATACCGGCTCCCAATAAAATTATATTTTATGATACTTTGGTCCCTAGCTGGTTCAAAATCAAGGATAGGGTGCCGGATGCGATAGATGCTTTTACATCTCCAAATAGAGATATGGCAATAATTAGGACAAAGGGCAGGTTGTTGATTTATAAAATCAGCCCTGGCCAATTAGGCCGAAAACCGTTAGGAGAGATTCCCTTTGAAGAGGGGGCTGAAATCGTAATGGCAGAGTGGGCAACCGGATCATATGTTAAAAATTGGAGACAGGCCTTTAAGGAGTATGGGGCTAAATTGCTTGACTTTTAGCAGCTAGGGACTTACCCTATTCATTAGCTACTGCATCTTGTCTGATAGGGAACCATATCGGCTAGTGGCGGTGGTCAGAATAGCTTATTGGGGGTAATGGTGGAAGATCATCCCCAAATCATAGAAAGGCTAATTTTTGCACACATAAAGGCAACCGAGTATCTAAATAGCAATAAGGAAAAATGGATTGATGAATCCCTTGAATTTGTCGGGGATAGGGAAACTTTAGAAATAGCCTTAGGCAATATACAGTTGTTTTGGGACATAAATGAAGAGTACATGCTTAGCGTTGAAAATCTAGCATTGAGGATGTATGAATTAGGCCTTATCACTAAGCTTCCTGATGTTAGGGATATGTTTGATCTTAGTTTTATTGAAAATTATAGGAGTGAAAATCCATGAAGTTTTCCAGGTTGAGAATTGATCCAATAAATTTTATTTTCCCTGGGCTGATACTGCTGGGCTGGTATTTAGTGACAAAAACTGATATTGTAGCTGCTTATCTTTTACCTGGACCTGGACGGATACTAAAGGTCTTGATTGATTTTATAGGCGGGAATTGGGGGATTACGCCTTACTCAGGCAAATTCATAGAAAACCTTATAGCTAGTTTTATAAGGGTAATAGGCGGATTTTCAATTGCTGTATTAATTGGTCTGCCCATGGGTTTTCTTACAGGCAGGATTCCTATAGCAAAGCGAATTTTAGATCCTACAGTGCATGCTATAAGGACGGTTCCCGGTATAGGATGGTTGCCGCTAGCTATGGTATGGTTTGGCCTTGGAGAAAAAACCACAATATTCCTCATTGCTCTTGCAGCTTTTTTCCCTATTTATATAAACACAGCCCATGGAGCATCTGAAGTAGCAAGTCTTTTGATAAGAGCGGGTAGAATGCTCGGGGCAAACAGGATAGACCTATTCCAGACGGTAATTTTCCCATCTGCCTTTCCATCGGCTGTAGTTGGCTTAAGATTAGGCCTTGGGATTTCATGGGCATATTTGGTCCTAGGTGAATTGACAGGAGTATCCTCGGGTTTAGGTGCTGTCATGATGGATTCCAGAATGATGGGCCAGGTTGAAATGATTATAGTAACGATGGCATGTATAGCAATTATGGGTGTGGTCACTGATCGTTTATTATTTATGATATGCCTGCGGATACACCCTTTCATGGAGAGAAGGTAAAATGGCTGAAGGCAAAGTGCTTACCCTCAGGGGGGTGGATAAAAGCTATAAAGCGCCAAACTCCAAAGAAGATCTCAAGGTTTTGCTTGATCTTACTATAGATATATATGAGAAGGAAATTGTTTCTCTCATAGGGCCAAGCGGTTGTGGCAAATCCACGGTATTGAACATTGCTGCCGGATTTGAGATGCCTGATAAGGGGCGAGCTTGTTTTAAAGGGGATCTTATCCATGCCCCTTCCGTTAAAAGGGCGGTTGTTTTCCAATCCGCCGTCCTCTTTCCCTGGCTTACAGCCCTAGAAAATATCGCATATGGATTGAAATTGCAGACAATAAACAAATGTGAAGTTTATAAAAAATGCAGTAAATATATAGAGCTAGTGGGCCTAAAGGGCTTTGAACACTATTATCCAAAGCAATTATCAGGAGGTATGCAGCAAAGGGTTTCCTTAGCCAGGGTCCTGGTCTTAGAGCCAGAGCTCCTATTGATGGATGAACCCTTCGCCTCCCTAGATGCCCAAACCAGGATCACAATGCACCAGCTCTTAATGGACATTTCCTATGAATTGAGACCTGCAATTTTTTTTGTAACCCATGATGTGGAGGAGGCCCTATTCTTGTCAGATAGGATTTATATCATGACTGATTTACCTGGATCCGTAAGGCGTGAAATAGCTATACCTTTTTCTAAACCCAGAAGCATGGCCTTATTCTCTGACCGAGAATTTGTTCAACTTAAGCAGGAAATTTTTAACTTGTTGTTACCAGAGGCTTTTTAACCTTTCCATTTTGTTAATATCTGTTATAATACATGGCGGAAGTTATTTAAAGACCGAGGTGAATTAGTGTTAAAATTATTAACTGCAAAGTTTAAAGAATCCTTATTTTCTGTAATACCTATAATTATTATTGTCCTGATTCTAAATTTCACTGTGTCGCCCATGCCAAAGTGGAGCCTATCTCTGTTCTTAATTAGCTCTTTAATAATGGTATTGGGCATAACCCTATTTAATTTAGGGGTGGATGTTTCTTTGATACCTATAGGCATGCATACAGGATCCACAATTATCAAGAGTAAAAATCTCATCGTTATAACAGTCCTGATTTTTGTTATTGGTGTTTTCATCAGCATGGCCGAGCCAGACCTGATTGTTTTAGCAGGTCAAATAAATGGGGTTCCAGATTCTACAATTATAATTGTAGTTTCCCTAGGGGTTGGGTTGGCCTTGGTAGGGGCGATTTTGAGGATACTATTCCAGTTTCCCCTTTCTTATCTGCTGGTTGCTTGCTACCTAGTAGCCTTTGTATTATCGAGGTATACTGGCAATGATTTTTTGTCCATCGCATGGGAATCAGGAGGGGTTACCACAGGTCCAATAATGGTGCCATTCGTAATGGCCCTAGGTTTAGGCTTGGCTTATGTCCGTGGTGATAAGACGACTGAAGAGGATAGCTTTGGCTTAATTTCACTCTGTTTGATTGGGCCGATAATTACTGTTTTAATTTTAGGGATGTTCTTCCAGCCATCGGGGGGCAGTGCTATTGTAACCCCAGATATGGAATCCCTAGCGGACATAATTGGACAGTACAGGGGAAGTTTTCCCATATATGCCAAACAGGTTGCTGTAGCCCTTTTTCCAATTCTACTCTTATTTGCCCTTATACAGATAGTTAAATTGCGCCTGGGGAAGGCCTCAATAATACGGATTATATCAGGAACAGTCTATACCTTTTTAGGTCTAGTCATGTTTTTATCAAGTGTAAATGTGGGCTTTATGCCTGCAGGATATCAGTTGGGTTCCATATTGGCAGACAGGGGAGATGCCCTTATGTTGATACCTATTGGAATGGTTATGGGATTCTTTGTGGTAGCCGCAGAGCCAGCAGTTTTTGTTTTAAAAAGACAGGTAAGTGAAATTACGGCAGGGGCTATTTCCGAAAAGGGTATGGGAATAGGCCTGTCCATTGGGGTGGCAATATCTGTTGGCCTTGCAATGTTTCGGGTCATATCGGGAATATCCCTCCTTT
>CAZMMB010000148.1:1324-4866 GCA_964567325.1 uncultured Oscillospiraceae bacterium | reverse complement strand
GGTTTATTCACACACAAGAGTAAATTTTGCTCATTATTTGCAATACTTCTTGCAAGCCCACGATAACGATGCCCGCAATGCTTGATTCCCTTGAATCCATGCATGCATCATAAGGATTCCTTTTGACAAGCTGGTTAGTTTTGATAGACATCATATTCCATTATGCAAACAATTACAGGAAACAAAACTTTAGCAGCGGTAAATGTATAAAGGACAAATGATATTGTCAGCTTGGAAGCCCAAATGAAAATGGCACACAAAGCTGGTACAATGAAGGCTAAGGGGGTGCTTCCATTGCGAAAGGTAGTTTTAACAAGACTGTCGAGAGCAGAAACATAGCGATTCCTGACATCCTGCAAGACTGCGGGATTATCTGTTTACACTTGCGGCATGGGTTACCTTTTTTATTATGATATTACCTCTGTATCCCAGGATGGTTGTTACCCGTAATTTATCCATAGCCATAAAATAGAGCTAAAATTAGAATGCTTTTTAATAGTTTTTAATAAACTCATGTTTTTCATTTTTAGATAACATTTTCATTTGCGCCTGACACAACTTATATCATTTTGTCATGACAATTTAATAAAAGGCTCAGCCTTTTACGCGATTGTCCTGTCATATTATGGAACCGATTTACTTTTTTAAGGATCCTAAAATTCCCCTAATTAAACTCCTGCTAACTTCTCTTCCTATAGTGGTGACCACCGCGTTAGTTGCCTTTTCTATAGGCGTCTGCCTTTGGTATCCACTAGCCCTTGTTCCAGCCTTGGCCTTTCCCTTTTCCTCCCATTGCCTTTGTTTCTCTTTTCTTTCTTCTTCGGCTAGCTGTTCTTTCTGCTGCTTGGCAAACCGGTTTGTAAGTATTTCATAAGCCGACTCTCGATCGATCGGATCCCTATATTTGGTCGATAAACTCGATTTAGCAACCAGCTGTGCATGCTGGCCTTCATCTAAGTATCCAAAAGCACTTTGAGGGGGAATTATCATGGTCCTTTCAACTAAACAGGGCCTGCCCTCTTCATCTAGAAATGACACCAATGCCTCCCCGGTTACAAGTTGGGAAATAGCCTGGCCAGTATCAAATTTTGGGTTTTGCCTAAAGGAGTCAGCCGACGCCTTAACTATTTTCAACTCAGCCGGCGTATAAGCCCTCAGGGCATGCTGGACCCTGTTTCCTAATTGATTTAATACATCTTTAGGAAGATCCATAGGGCTTTGGGTAATGAAAAACACACCTATTCCCTTAGATCTGATTAGCCTCACCACTTGTTCTATCTTCTGTAAAAGCACTTTTGGCATGTCTTTAAAAAGTAAATGAGCCTCATCAAAAAAGAAGATCATTTTCGGTTTATCCAGGTCCCCCTGCTCGGGGAAATTCTCATAAAGCTCTGAAAGCATCCACAAGAGGAAGGTTGAATACAGCAGGGGGTTAAGGAATAGTTTAGTACTATCTAATATATTGATATACCCTTTCCCATCGTAGGAAGTTCGTATCCAATCGGCAAAATCCAATTCTGGTTCCCCAAAGAAATAATTCCCCCCCTGGTCTTCAAGATTTAGTAGGCTCCTGATAATAGCCCCTATCGTCTGGGGGGAAATATTACCGTACTCGATGGTAAATTCTTTTGTTTTCTCGCCAACATACTGGACCATAGCCTTAAGATCCTTTAAATCTAGGAGGAGGAGCCCCCTGTCATCAGCAATTCTAAAAATTATATTTAAGACGCTACTTTGCACATCATTGAGGCCTAATATCCTTGAAAGCATTATAGGGCCCATTCCCGATATGCTGGTTCTTACAGGCGTTCCTTTTTCGCCATAAAGATCCCAAAACTGGACAGGAAATGATTCAAAATTAAAATCGCTTATACCCAATTCTTCAAGCCTTTTCGTGCTTTCAGGCCTATCCTTTCCCTGGATTGCTAGACTTGCCAGGTCTCCTTTCACATCCGAAAGAAATACAGGAACTCCCATAGCGCTGAAAGATTCAGCCATAACCTTAAGGGTGGTCGTTTTTCCAGTCCCCGTCGCCCCTGCTATAAGACCATGCCTGTTGGACATTTTTGGCAATAAGTATACTGGTAAATCCCCTTTTCCTATTAAAATCTTCCCATCCATGTACATAGAAATTATCTCCTTCCCAAACCGGCACGATAACTATTGCCATTTAATTGTAAAATAATTCATTGGCTGGGTCAAGGATGATTGAGGGTTAGTATTTCACTTCAATAACTAATTTCCCAAATTCCCTAAGTTTTTTTGATATGAGCTGTATTATAGAAATGCGGGGTCTGATTCCGGCCTGACGAAAAATCATTGAATCGTGGGCTTCGTTAACAGCGCTCCCGATAAAAAAGGTGATAACATCGGCGTTTAGCATCATGGCACAAAGGCGTTCCACAGGCGAGTCGCTAGCCATATTGCAAGTTTCCTCATCTAATATATTATATACCTGGTTTAGCATAATAGCCCCTTCAGATACCAGGTCTATCCCTTCCATTTGATATTCCGGCGGTGTGCCTAAGACGTTTTGGTTTTCGACAAGTTTGACCTCTCTTCGCAACTCCCGTGAAACAATATCTGTTGTGGTAGACCCTGCTATAACATGTAAACCTGGTGATTTTATAAAATTCTCCACAATTTCTTTGTCCTTTGAACGGAGGGCAGGCGGACCAGATAGGACCGCTAGCTGATTGGCTTCACGACATTTTAAAATTGCAACAGTAGAATCATCCTCATATATATCCCCGCTAATCCGTTTCGACATATTCAAAATCTCGCCGGGTAATCCATAAATATTGCGCTTATGGCCAGACCTTCTGTTAATGAAGCCTATCAGGCCTTCTGTCCCTATCCCAAAGGAGGAGCCCCTTCCCAATCCCGCCTGGGTTACTCCATCAGAAACAACAATGAGGCTATCGCCCATTTCCAATTTACCGGTGGATTCTTCTATTAGCTCAAATTCTGCTGTATGGATTGTCTGCCTTAAGGCTATGGCCATACCATCTCTAATCATTATCGGGCTAGGCGCCTCATATGTGTTAATGGTAAATAAGCCATCACTAAGAATTCGCACAGCAGTGAAAGCAGCAAAGGGTATTTTTTCTTCCCTTGCCTTGTGCATTGAATCTGCAACCATTTTGCTCATATTGCGCATAGAAACCCCTGATCTATGGAGCTCTACCATGCGGTTAGCACAGGTTATAGCAGCTATGTTGGCATAAACACCTGATCCAATTCCATCGCATAGGACAAAGAAGGTACTTTCAGATGTTCTGTCACAAATGAAAGTATCCCCACACACAATATAATTTTGCTTTGATTCTTGCTTTACAATATCTTCAAAAAATTTCAAGCCCCCACCCCGTTATGTCGGTCTTTCATTATTATATATATCTGCTATTTTTTTAACCAGCTCCTCGCTTTCAGCAGTGCTTTTCCCCAGGTAATGGGCCATCTCCTGAGAGAACCTGATCTGATGGTCTAAAAGCTCCTTCGCCTGTTCGACGGTCTGCTTTTTAATCAGATCGATCTGTTTC
>CAZMMB010000148.1:0-1314 GCA_964567325.1 uncultured Oscillospiraceae bacterium | reverse complement strand
CCAGCTTTAAATTTGAAACATCGGTATATATACCCACATATTGTTTCTCCTCTATCAAGGCATAGACAATCTCATGGTATTTAATTGAATCCTTCACCCTGATAGAATCACGGGTTAAAGTGTTGTCCATAGCAAGTTGCTCAAAGCTGTCAACATCTAGAACACATGAAACATGCCGGCCAAGTATGCTGTTATTGCATGAAAAAAGTTTTTGAAAGGCAGGATTCATATGCATTATGTGTAAATGATCGTCTACTATTACGATTCCATTGGGGCTAGTTTCAATAATTGCATCCGTTCGTTGCTGGGCCAATCTCCGCATATAGGGCATGCACATATCTGGCTCAGCCATACCCCTAGCTACTGCAATGGCATTTTCTCTGCATGATTTATAGCCACAGGCACCGCAGTTAAGCTGGAGAAGAGGGTCACCTTTCCCGGTTTGTTCTAGTATTTCATTAATCCTCTCCTCGCTTACATCCTGGAACTCTATATCCCTCGAACTATCCCTAAAGCTGGTTCCATAACCCACATTATCTGTTTCCCCGCCTTTGCTAATTGCAGTCTTCTTTGCGGAATACTCGAGCAACTCCTGTTTTCTAAGAAAATAATTCTTTTTGTCATCTTGAAGACAGGGTCCGTTTATGCAACCGCCTGCACAAAACAGTGGTTCCACAATACCATAGTCCCACTTATCCGGCTCTATGCTAAGCAATTCAATTACATTATCATTACCGCTAACACATTGAACCTCTGCATCGGTTCCATCGTAATCAACATGACCGGCCTTTAGCATGCCACCCTCTAGGGGGAATAACCTGGCTAGTTGCAGGTCGCCCAGGCTTTCAAATCCGCTTTCGCTACATGTAGACAGGTCTATTTCCTCCTCATTCATCCATTCAATTAACTCGGTGAAAGTCAAGACAGCATCTATTAGTCCCTTATGCTCGGGCCTTTTAGCCTCATCCTTCTTGGCAGCGCAAGGGCCAATGAAAACAACTGCCCAATCGTCCCCTAACCTGTTTTTTAATAACCTTCCATGCGCTATCATAGGTGATACTATAGGCATGAGCATATCTACATATTCAGGTCTATATTTCTCTATGTAATTCACAACAGCTGGACAAGCTGTACATATACTTCCTTTGTCCTTAACTTCAAATGCCCTTTCGGCAACCGCCTGGGCCCCCTCGGCTGTTTCCGAAATGTAATCGAAGCCCAAAAGCCTAAGGGCCGAAGGTAAGCGGCTAGTTCGCCATCCACTAAATAAGGCAGGAAAAGAAGGGGCTAAGCTAACAGCCACCTTCTTTTCTG
>CAZMMB010000147.1:0-4867 GCA_964567325.1 uncultured Oscillospiraceae bacterium | reverse complement strand
GACATAAGACCTGTCTCTACTTACTTTGTAAGTAGGACTAGGGCTTCAGCCTTTGCCGATTACTGGCAGATTTCATCTGCTGACTGAACGAATTCCGACTTCCAAAATAATCCGTTCAGTAGACCCTAATTATATAATTCATGGGGCTCACCGTCAATAAATAGAACAAACAAAGCATAAACCGCAGTAGATGCTGTGGGAAGTGCGAGCAAGGCATTTTAACCTGCCCTTGTCCAAATCCTGTGGGGAACCGCACCTTCATTTCATCTAGCTTCATCCAGCGGTTCCCCCCAGGGTGGCACTATCCATAGCATGCAGCCTATAAGACAGGGGAAATTAGGACCAAATATTACTTTTGCATATTTTGTACAATATAGAGCCTTTTCTTACTAGAAATCCACACACAACCGTAAATTTCGCTCATAATTACGGAAATTTACGTCAAGTCCTTTTTTGTGTGTAAATTGATCGGTCATAGTATAGCTTGAATCAATAATGATTAACTACTTTGGCAATAATTGATTATTTTCCACATTTATTCCACGGTCCTGCTAACACGGGGCCCCTGACCCTCTGGACTCCCTTTTTTTAGGCCGAAAGAAGGACCACAACTGCCCGATTTCAAGAATATAGTCCTTATTTCCCTATGGCCGGGGACGCCGGCGGAATATCCAGGCTGAAATAAGGACCACAACTGATGGGATTCATGATTATAGTCCTTATTTCCCTGAACCCGAGGGTACCAGAGCAAAATCCAGGCAGAAATAAGGACAACAACTACCAAGATTCATGATTATAGTCCTTATTTCCCTATGGCCGGGGCGCCAGCGGAATATTCAGGCTGAAATAAGGACCACAACTGCCCGATTTCAAGAATATAGTCCTTATTTCCCTAGGCCCTAAGAGCACCGTAGGCAATCTTATTACCGTTGCGGCGACAATGACATTTAACCATGGGGGGTGGTCAACTATGAAATGCTTATAAGGCTTTGAAAACGGCGGATATCATCGATTTTACTGGGAATCTACTATTCTGTTTCTTCATACTAAATCCTTATAATATTGCCTCCCAATTGTTTGGCTGTGTCCTGGTTACAGGTAGTGAATATAATTTGATATCCTTCAGCAAAATTTGTAATTATTTCTATCGCCTGTTTTTTCCTGAAAGGATCCATATCCACTAGACAATCATCTAAGATAACAAAGCCGCCCGATTCAAATAAATATTTTAATATGGCAAATCTTAAGGCCAGTGATACACTGTCATAACTTCCTGCAGATAGTAAGTCTATGGGAATTTCCCCCTTATCATTTACTAGCCTTAAGTTAAAGTCCCCATCTATTTGGCTTCCTTTAAATTTGCCAGAGGTTATAGCTGACAATAGGCTTGTAAATTCCTCTACCAGGCCCTCCATAGGATCAGCTGCTATCTTTTCCTTAGTCTCGTAGAATTTTCTTTCTATTACCCTGATTTTTTCTCCTCTTTTTATATTTCTTTCATAAAGGGTCACTGCATCAAGATATTCCTTTTTTAGCTCCTCAAAACTCTGGTCTGATAAGTTATTCTTCGCTTCATAATATTTCTCCTTTAAAGCATCCCTTCCAGCCTCAACTCCTCTTAATTCTTCCCTAATAAATTTTAATCTGTCAGAAAATTCCTTGCTTGTCTTATAGGCTTCCGGTAGGGGTTGTAGCTTGCTCAATTGATTTTCCTTTTCCTTAAGCTTCCCCGTCTCTTCAACTACAAAATCAAATAACTTGTCCAGGTTTTTATAGTCATTACTCCATTTCTCTATCTTTTCCGTATGGCCAGTTTTTTCTATTATTAGACCGGTCTCATCATTTTTTACAGCTTCCAGCTCACCTTCTATTTCATCCATGGTCCTTCTTGCTTCTATGTCTTTCAGCCCCTCTAACTCAAGCTCCAATTCATCCTTGCTTATATCAGCTAATAAAAGTTCCAGCTTACTTGTCAAGGATCCAATTTCAAAGTTAGCCTTTTTTATCTTCTTTAAATTTACAAGTCCCTCTTCAACAGTTGAAATATTAAGGCCCTTAAATAAATCTCTTAAATATGCTTCCTCGCCCCTTAGCTTTTTCCCCAACTCTTCAAAATCCTGATCCCCTGTCTTTATTTCCAACTCAAAATCTTCATTTCCTATCCTTATATAACCCTTAGCCTGAAAGTCAGTATTTAGATTTAATTCCTCTTTATCTCCTAAATCTTTGCTGATATAAATTGGTTTAATAGATTTCTTTAGCTTTCCAAATATTTTACCAGCCGCCAAAGCCGTCTCTAAATTGCCAATAATCTTTTCAGCCTCCCTTAAATTGTCTATATCCCTTTCCTCAATAGCTGGAATACAATTAATTTCTGCCCTAATTTTCTCTATTTTATCCTCATAGTCATTTATGGTGGCCAAATTTTTACCAATTTCTGATTTTCTTGCATGCTTGTCTAACTTGATTTTTTCCTGACCTAGTTTTATCTTCTTTTCTTGGATTTTTTTAAGCTTTCCATCTGCCTGACTTATAGCTTCCTCCAGCCTTGGCCATTCCTTGTTGATTTCTTTTAAGCCTTTCAAGTCTTTTTTAATAGAATCAATCTCAATTTCTAGAATTCTTCTTTTACTTACATGTTCTTCAAGTTCTTCCAGATCATCTTTCTCTGCCATAAGCCCTTTATATATTGTATCTATCTCTGATATCTTACTGGATAAAGTCTCAAAATCCTTTTCGCTTTTCCCAGTAGCTTCCATGCTTTCCCTTAAGTTTTCCATTATATAAAAAGAATCTAGGATTTTACCTATGCCAGTCTTGTAGGGACTGTTTATTCCCCTATTGTTTTGAGGATAATTTTTATTTATATCCCACCTTTTATATAAGTTTTCTTTTTCGTTTAAAATATCTTGTTCAAGCTTGTCGATGGATATTCCATCCAACTCCATTATGGTCTTCCTTAATAAATCGTTGATTTCATTGGTTATATTATTATCATCTATTATATTACTTAGAGCTTTTTTTAAATCTCTCTGCCTAGCAAATACAATATTGTTATAGCTGGCTTGGCCTATTTCCAGTATTTGTGACAATTGATTTCTTATTTCGCCTTCATCCCTAAATATGCTATTATTAGGACTTATAAGCTTGATGTTCTCTTCACTGCCCCATTCTTTTTTTAATATATATGGACCATCTTTAGTCTCAAAAGAAAGTTCCCCGTCTATATAATCACCAGCCGGCCTAGGCATAAATCTATGTATAAATTCTTTATGGATATTTTTAGCCCTACTTAACCTTATATCACCAAACAAGGTAGCATTTATCCCTTCAATAATCGTGGATTTTCCTGATTCATTATCTCCTAAAATTACATTTAAGCCCTTATTAAACTCTAAATCCACATTGATCAAACCTGCAAACCTATTGCACTTATAAGATTTAATATACATGGTCTACCTCCTTATTAAATCATAAGCTATCTGCACTGCCTCTTCATCATCAATTAGATTGTTTAAGAACTCATAGGGAAAAGAACCTTTAGTAAATTCTTTTTCTATTGTCTCAATATCCATTTTTATCTTTAAATCATTATCATCAATAATCAAATGAAATACCTTTGAATAAAGCCTCGTATAGAAATTATTTAGGCCTTCATAGGCTTCCTTGGAAATACTACCTGAAAGTCTTATTCTTATAATCTTATTGCCAGGATCTGTGGATAAAATCCAGTCTTCAATTTCATCCAACCTATCATCTATCTCTATATGAAAGTCCCTATCAATAAATTTATAGTGGCCGGTTAAAATTCTTTCTGCAAAATTTCCTTTATCATTCAGGCTTATGTACCAGGCTGAGCCCTCATATTTGAAATCTAGTCCATCAGGTTCTGGAGTCCCTGCATTAAAAATTTTATTATTCCTTATAGTGTCTTTCATTGGGAATGGTACATGGGTATGACCTAAAAGCCACAGATCTGTCCCTATATCTTCCAGTTCCTTCATGGTCATTGGGTAATAGTTTCCTTCTAAATCTGCCGAAAGCCCCTCTAAGGCACCATGGCCTATCCCAATATGATATTTTCCTTCCTGTAAAATACCTTTTTCCTTAATCCATCCTAAATTGTTGGAAGAAGAATGCTTGCTATGGCAGTGGGCGGGATATATAATGGCATCTATGCCATAAGCCTGCAGATTAAAAGGCCTGCCATCATTCAATAAGACTAGCTTTTCATTTGCTCCCCTCATAAATTCGTCCCATAGATCAATAGCTTCATTATCATAGTCATGATTACCAGGAAGGAGTAATACACAGGCCCCATTAAATTTATTCAAGATTTTAACTGCCCTATAGATATGTTTTTTGCCCACCTTAATAGTATTAAACATATCTCCTGCTACAAGAAAAATATCTGCTTCCCTATCATTTGATATATTAATCATATTTTCCAAGCTGGCAAATCTTGCTTCCACTAATTTTTCCCTGACTTCCGCAGGATAGCTATTAAATAGCATACCCAGATGAATGTCCCCTGTATGGAAAATCTTTAAAGTCATTTTCTTCAACCTCCTCATTTTCACCTAGTTCTGCATGTAGTTCAGCTGCGCACATAAGAACATATTCACAATCACATGCATCAGCTTTTCCAATATAACACGAATTTATTATTCCTCCCGCCTACTGTAGTTTTGTTAACCCACAACATTTTCCTCAATAAATCCTTCAAAGTTATCTATGTCATCAAAAGCCACCTGATTTCCTAAAGCCTCAAAGTGCTTTCTCCCACACTTAATCTTGGCACTTTCCGTCGGTCTTAAGGCGTCAAATAAAACATTTGCCTTGGTTTCTAGGACAAAGTATAGTTTAT
>CAZMMB010000146.1:0-4872 GCA_964567325.1 uncultured Oscillospiraceae bacterium | reverse complement strand
ATGGCCAGGTATACGGCTTGTATCCACATATGCATAGGTGCCCCTGTATGTTCCAAGATCTGATCCACATACACCGCCATATAGAAGTTTTATTACAGCTTGATCCTTACCCCGTTGAAGGTTATCATTGTCTTCATAAATTTTTGCTTTACCCGGTTTATCAATCCGTAAATATTTCATCGTTTCCTCCTCAGCCTTCGGCTATGTGCAGTCTTATATGGTTTTTTGTAAAAAATTCATGATATAGCTTTGAAACATCCTTATTGGTAACAACATTTTTAATTTCCTCTGCATCTGCATATTTTACTAAAGTCTTTTTATCAATTTTGTTATCTGTGATTAGTATGTACGTTTCCGCTGCTTTCTCTACAGCGAATCTTTTAGTTTCATATTCCCAAGGGGATGCATGGGTAACGCCACCATTTATACTGTAACCAGAGGCGGCCATAAAAGCTTTATTAATATTAAAGTCATGAAGATGATCCATTGACCAAAATTGTTGGGTGGAAAAAGATGTTTTATTCAATTTCCCTCCTAGAAAATATAGTTCAATGTTTTCGTATTTTATTGAGTTTATAAGTATTTCAACATTTGACGTGAAAACTGTTACACGTTTATTGGCTAGAAAATCAATCATTTTTGCAGTAGTAGTACCAGAGTCTAAAAAAATAGAATCTCCATCATGTACTAAAGCAGCAGCCTGTTTAGCAACTAACATCTTTTCCTGCTTATCAATATTGGCACGGCGTTCATAGGTTAAAAAGCCACTTATATTAGCCTGACTTTCGGCCTTAGCCCCTCCATATATCTTCTGGATCCCCCCGTCTTTCGCAATATCGCTAATATCCTTCCTAGCAGTACTTAAGGCAATATCAAATTCCCTGCAGATTTCCTGCATTGTAGCTACGCCTTTTCTTTCTATAAACTTTTGAATTTCAGACAATCTCGCTTTCCTCATGTGTTATCCTCCCCTACCTTTATACTAATTTGAACTTATTCTTTACCTCCCTATAGACTGCGTCCATGGCTGGCTTAAACATATCAATCCTATCGAACAGGCAAGGATCACTTTCAATAACATTCCTCAAGCTATTTCCGAAAACTTGACGTAAACTAGTACCTATATTTATTTTCCTAACACCATTCTCCCTTAACCTAACTATATCTTTATCTTTAATCCCTGATGCCCCATGGATTACCAGTGGAGCACTTATGTTACTGTGGATTTTTTTTAGTAAATCAAAATTGAGCACAGCATCCTGGCTGGTCATTCTATGAAGATTTCCGATAGAGACAGCTAAGGCATCAACATTTGTTCGCTTATAAAATTCTATAGCCTCATCTATGTCCGTCAAAGTTATACCCTCAATATCCTCATTTTGGCTATAGCCTACGGCACCTATCTCCCCTTCAACGCTTACATTAAATCTGTTGGCATATTCCATAACATTGCATGTGTTTTTTATATTTTCCTCTAATGGAAGGTGGGAACCATCGTACATCACAGATGAATATCCCACATCTACAGCCTCCTTTATGGATTCCCAATCCTTAGCATGATCTAAGTGAACAACCACATCTGTACTAGATTGTTCAGCCAAGGGTTTCAATATACCTGCCAGCAGCAATATGGGCATATGTGAAGTTGCTACACTATTGGTCATCAATATGACTGGATTGTTTGTATCTTCAGCAGCCCTTACTATTGAAATAGCATCTTCAAATCCAAAAACATTAAACGCTAGTACACATTTTTTATCGTATTTTTCGAAAACTGATTTTAAGTTAGAAAGCATTATCTGATTCCCTCGACTTTATATTTCGCTAACCATTTCTCCATACTCTTTAATTGAATTTATCTCAAATTCTTTAAGCCCTTCTTTCGATGGCATTGATGCAGAACAGGCTTTGGCCGAAACCAGCATAGCGGCACTGGCACTACCCGCACTAAGAGCTTCTTTATAGGAGGCCCCCTCTAATAACCCATTGAGAAAGGCACTTGCATATCCATCGCCTCCGCCAAATCCTTTAAGAAACTTTACAGGAAAAGGTTTTACCCTATATTTCTCACCATTGGCAAAATATGCATTCGAACCTTCGTTTCCATGTTTAATTATCACAGCCTTTGCATTATGCTTAAACCAGTATCCGGCACTTCTTAAATCATCTCCCGGCTTTTGGAAAATGTAGCGTTCTGTTAAATCAAACTCCTTGCGAGAGCCTAGTATTATATCGCTGTTCATAGCCACCATATAATAGTAATTTGTGATTTCATCCATGCCCTTCCATGTGTGGGCCCTATAATCTATATCAAAAACTACTGCTGTTTTGTTTTTCCTGGCTAATATCAATGCTTTTAGGACAGCTTCTCTGGAAGGGGACGAAGATAGGGCTGTTCCTGTAATAATTAGCATCCTTGAAGATTTAATGTAGGCTTCATCTACATCTTTTACTGATAAGGATAAATCCGCCGCCTTATTTCGATACATTAATATACTGCTATCGCTTTCATTAAGAATTTCTGTAAAAGCAAGTCCTAATGTTTCACCGTCTGCTGCCCTTGTTACATGTGATGTATCTATGCCTTCATCACGAAGAGTATTGATGGCATAAGTTCCAAATTGGTCATCTGATACTTTACCCAAGAAACCTGTCTTTACCCCTAGCCTTGCAAGGCCTATGGCTATATTAGCGGAGGAACCTCCTATAAATTTTTCGAAAGTATTGACCTTATCGGTAGGCCTATAGTATTCATCTACCACCGGGTTAAAATCTATAGCAATTCTCCCTATTGGAATCGCATCCAAAACTCTTCCATGTGTAAAAATAAATAATTCCTTCATTTCTGCCTCCTAAATACTACTTTATTACCCTGCATTATGTAACAGTTGGCATAAACGGACATGAATCGATACGCTTTTGATATGAATTATACATCAATTCATATCATTGTCAACCTATTTAACATTTATGTTTTATTAAACCACAGAAATTCTACCTTAAAAGATGAAGACGAGAATATTATTACCAATCCTTAAGAATATATCAGACATGATTTATTAATTGCTAATGTCAAAATATACTGGACGATTTAAAAATTACAAAAACCCCTGTACACCTTTGGATCCAATGCGTACAGAGGTTTGTTTCTCTACCTATCCCTTGATTATATCAGGTGGATACGACAACCACATATTTATTTATTTTTTATTCATTTCTTAAGCTTTCCAAGGCAGAAAGTCTCATAGCCCTTCTCGCAGGAGAATAGCCGGATATTAAGCCAATTAATGTAGCAAAGACGAGACCGCTGATAGCCATCCACCATGGGATTATGGAAATCTTTGATGTATACATACCGCCAAAAAGTCCACCTATAAGGCCAGAGAGCACCGTATTCATTAAGAGTGAAATCAGAAAACTTAATACTACACCCAGGAGCCCTCCAAAAAAGCCGATTAGCCCTGCCTCCAGCAGAAACATCCTTCGAATGTCGGGAAGGTTGGCCCCTATAACTTTCATAACTCCTATTTCCTTAGTTCTTTCATATATAGACATTATCATAGTATTTGTAATACCAAGGGCGGCAACAAACAATGAAATAGCACCAATCCCACCTAAAACAGCCTGGACCATCCGGGATTGCTCCTGCATAGCCTCCAGCCAATCGTTGAGGGAGTTAGTTTGAAAACCCAGATCCCTTATACTATCGCTAACCCCTTGAACATCATTTATGTTATTAACATATACCATTACCTGGTTATAGCTATATTGGTTGTTGACCGGTTCCTTTCTAGCCTTCCTTAGATCGTCTTGAATTTTCTTCATGCTATCTAAATCTGTGTATACATAATAGGCCGTATCATTATTTGGATTGGCCAAAAGTCCAACGCCCTTGGCCTTATATTCCTTGTAATTTATCTTTTCTGAACTGTAGCGGCGCTTTTGTCCATATTCATAGTCTCCAGTAAGCATAATCTTGTCCGTTAAAACGTCCACCACCGGTTCTCCCCCCCAACCGCTATACATGGTCTTCTTAGGGTTGTAAAACCATGATGGTACCTGGTTGCCAAAAACAAGATTCATGCTATCTCCTGCCTGGAGCAGCCTTCCATCCTGGATCTCATAACCGAACTTCTCCATTACCTCAGGCCGCATGCCAACCACACCGCATTGTGCAATATATTTTCCAATAACTATAGTTAGGTATTCTTCGATTTTAGGAGTTACTGCTCCAACGCCCTTTATGCTTTCAAAAGTAGCTATCATTTTATCATCCAGCTCCGCCGGTTTCCCATCCCCCATATCGTACATGGGACCGTACATTCCACCGCCATATACATTTACTAGGTGGAGGTCTCCGTAACTGGCAATTTGCTCTTGAAAGTTGGCTGTCATACCAAAACCTATGGACAACATTACAATAATGGCACAGGTGCCTACAACAACGCCTGTAATTGCCAATATAGTCCTTGTCTTTCTTCTAAGGAGATTTTTAACGCCTAGATGTAGCAGGTCTTTGCTATTCATCGATTTCCATCTCCTTTATCATCTTCTTTCTCCTACGCCTACGTATCAGAATAAAAGCAACTCCACCAATAACCACTAGGGCTATAACAATTGGAATCCATGGTATCTTTCCACCTTCTCCATTCATATCATCCGGTTGGAAAGGATCTTCATCCCAAGCTGGCATCTCCATTATTTGAAATTCAAATTCCTTCTCATAGGTCTGTTGATCCCCTGAGGCATCCTCGTATGTAAATATGATTTTACCGGTCATCAAACCCACATCCCGTGGCATAAAGGAGAAGTCATATGAGTCTTCAGTTCCCGGCTCCATATTGCCTACATAATAACTATTGGATTCCATGG
>CAZMMB010000145.1:0-4874 GCA_964567325.1 uncultured Oscillospiraceae bacterium | reverse complement strand
TAATAACTCTGGCGGACGGCGCTTTTATGGCAGACCGGGGAGCGCCTGATATGGGGATACAATTTGCCCCCTTCTTATTCGATACCTACGACGATGCCTGGGCATTAGTTAATAGCGACTGGTGGCAGGAGCAGGTAGATATTTGTGCAGAAAACGGTCTACAAATTTTAACCTCAAATTTCGTTTATGGCACTCGTAATCTTATGACAACCACATCTGTAAAGGGAGTCGATGACCTGAAAGGTCTTAAAATCAGGGTTCCAAATAATACAATACAGATTAAAGGATTTGAAGCCTTAGGTGCAACAGCTACGCCACTGCCTCTTGGTGATGTTTACACAGCACTCCAACAAAAAACTATAGACGGTGTTGAAAACCCAGCTTCGGCTTTAGTTGGCCTTGGTTTCGGAGAAGTTGCAAAACATCTAATTGTAGATAAGCACGTATTAAACACCACCCTATGGCTTTGTGGAACAGAATGGTTTAATACTTTGACCGAGGACCAGCAAGGATGGCTCATGGAATCAGGTAATAAAGCGGGATTAGTATCACAGCAATTGGATATTGAACTGGAGCAGGAAGCCCTTGATAAACTGGAAGAACAGGGAGTAGAAATCTATTACCCAACTGCGGACGAGATTAAAGGATTTAAAGAAGCAGCTTTAGGATTTTATGAATATTCACAACCTATAGATGTTTTGATTGTAGGTGAAATGGGGAAGGATTTCAGCGGTGACGGGATGGATAGTAATGTTATCGGCAGATTTCCCTCGCCTGCTATAAAGGGAGATATAAATATTCAGCATATCGTCGTTCTGGATTTGTCTGATGAAAGTCAAGGGAATGGAAATGGTATAGGATTAGCTGATGTAACAACTAAGAAATTAATATCTAAGCTCAAGCCTGAGCCAACTTATGCAAACTCTATTACGTCTACTTGTTTAAATGCGGTTAAACTGCCTATTATTGCAAATAATCCCAGGGAAGCTGTGCAAATAGCCCTTAAGACTTGCGTTAACATAAATTTCGACCAGCCAAGGGTAATTTATATAGATAACACCTTAGATTTAGAAACTATATATATTTCTGAAGGAATAAAAGCGGAAGCCCTAGGGATGAATAATGTAACAATTGAAAGCTTGGATGGTCAAAACATCTTTAATCAAGAAGGTGAGATTGAAATAAAATGAAAACCATTAAGATAAATGCTAATGACAATGTAATTGTGGCCCTTGAAGATCTAAAAAAAGGACAGATTATAGATGATAAGGGAAATACAATTATAATCAATGAGGATATAAAAGCAGGGCATAAAATTGCAAGGGAAAATATTGGACCGGATAAGGATGTAATTAAGTACGGCTTCCCTATAGGGCTTGCAACTGCTGAGATAAAAAAAGGAGATTGGGTCCATACCCATAATATAAGGACGAAACTTGACGATTTTATAGAATATGAATTCAAAGGCCATGATAAAATCAAATTTAAACCAGCAGATAGAAGATTTATGGGATATTTAAGAAGAAACGGTAGTGTGGGAGTAAGGAATGAAGTATGGATTATACCTACGGTAGGGTGCATTAATCCAGTTGCAGTCAGATTAGCAGACCTGCTCAAAGGATATGCGAAGGATAAAGTGGACGATATATGCGCCTTCCCACACCCTTATGGATGCTCGCAAATGGGGGATGATGAGGAAAATATTAAGAAGATTTTAACAGGAATTGCTAGTCATCCCAACTGCGGTGGTGTGCTTATTCTAGGCCTAGGGTGTGAAAATTGTAAAATTGATACATTGAAACCTATGCTTGAATCCTTTCAAATTGACAATATGCATTATATGGAATGTCAAGGCGTAGATGATGAAATAAGCCATGCTAGGGACCTATTAAAGACTATCATTCAAAAGGCCTCTTTTGTTAAAAGAAAGGAAGTTAGTGCATCGAAGCTAGTAGTAGGTTTGAAATGTGGTGGCTCTGATGGGCTTTCAGGTATTACCGCTAATCCCTTGGTAGGGGCCTTTTCAGATAAATTAATTGCTGCCGGAGGCACTACTATTCTGACGGAGATTCCCGAAATGTTCGGGGCGGAAACCATACTTATGAACCGATGTAAGGACAGGGCCACCTTTGAAAAAATGGTAGGCTTAATTAACCAGTTCAAGGAATACTATAAAAGCCACAATCAGGTAATATATGAGAATCCATCGCCTGGAAATAAGGATGGGGGGATATCAACTCTTGAAGACAAATCTTTAGGTTGTATTCAAAAAGGTGGCGGGGCGGAAGTTCAAGATGTGTTGGAATATGGGGAAAAAGTAAAAACCAAGGGTTTGAATGTACTATCTGCGCCAGGAAATGATTTAGTTGCATCAACCGCTTTAGCTGCGGCGGGCGCCCATATAGTTCTCTTTACCACGGGGAGGGGAACACCTTTTGGGACCTTTGTTCCCACAGTTAAAATATCGTCAAATACTGAACTTGCTGAGAAAAAGAAGAGTTGGATTGATTTTAACGCAGGTAGTTTAATAGAAAATCAAAATCTCGATTTTCTTTCTGATGAACTGCTTTCGTATGTGCTTAAAGTTGCTTCCGGAGAGAGGACAAGAAACGAATTGGCAGGCTACAAGGAGATTGCAATTTTTAAAAGTGGTGTGACCTTATAAAGGATGGTGGGGACAATGAAAGCGTTAGAAAAAAAAATCTGGGATATGGGGGTTTTGCCTGTTATAAAGCTAGAGAACACCCAATTGGCAGGTAAGCTGGCCCAGGCATTGGCAAAGGGCAATCTATCAGCAGCTGAGGTAACTTTTAGAACTGATGGGGCAGATGAGGTCATAAGGACAATGCTCAATCATTATCCCGATATGCTTGTAGGGGCAGGGACTGTGCTAAATATCAACCAAGTAGATAAGGCCCTTGATGCAGGGGCAAAATTTATAGTAAGTCCTGGCTTTGACGATGAGCTAGTAGATTATTGTATAGATAGGGAGGGAACTGTCTTTCCAGGGTGTGTAACTTCATCAGAAGTCCTTAAGGCAATAAAAAGAAAATTAAGCATTGTAAAATTTTTTCCGGCAAAACAGTTTGGTGGCCTAGAAATGATAAAAGCATTATCTGGACCTTTTCCCGGAATTAAATTTATGCCTACAGGTGGGATCAATCTGGATAACTTAGAATCTTTTCTTTTAAATAAAAATGTATTTGCTTGTGGTGGTACTTATATGGTTGCGGACAAATTAATTAAGGAAGAAAATTGGGATACCATTACCAAACTTTGTGATGAGACTGTTAACATAGTAAGAAAGGTAAGGAAAATAAGATGTCAAGAATAATAACCTTTGGAGAGATAATGTTAAGGCTTGCACCAAAAGACAATTTACGTTTCTTTCAAGATGGCCTTTTAGAGGCGACATTTGGTGGCGGAGAGGCCAACGTTGCTGTATCCTTAGCTAATTACGGTAAGGATGTAGCCTTTGTGAGTAAGCTCCCGGACAATGATATTGGGCAGGCTGCAATTAACAAATTAAGGTATTACGGTGTAGATACTAGCGAAATTATAAGAAGTGGGGATAGGGTGGGAATCTACTATCTAGAGGCAGGTGCATCCCAAAGGCCGTCGAAAGTCATTTATGACAGGGCCCATTCATCTATTAGTCAGGCTGAGCTTGGAGACTTTAATTGGGAGGAGATTTTTAAAGGGGCAAGTTGGTTTCATTTTACAGGTATAACACCAGCTCTAGGCCCTAATGTGGCTGAGGTCTGCCTAGAAGCATGTAAGGAAGCCAACAAAAGAGACATTGTAATAAGCTGTGATTTAAACTATAGAAAAAATCTATGGACCACTGCGGAAGCAGGTCAAACTATGGAAAAGCTCATGTTCTATGTAGACGTTTGCATTGCTAATGAGGAAGACGCAGAAAAGGTGTTTGGTATAAGGGCTGAAGATTCCGATATTACCGGAGGCAAGCTAAACTACGAAGGATACAAGGATGTAGCCCAAAAGTTAGCCGATAGATTCGGTTTAAAATATACAGCCATTACTCTCAGAACAAGTATCAGTGCTAATGATAATATATGGGCTGCCATGCTTTATGATGGAAAGGAATATTATTTTTCAAAAAGCTATGATGTTCATATAGTAGATAGGGTAGGGGGAGGCGATTCCTTCGGGGCTGGATTGATTTATGGCCTAACTGAAAAATACAAGCCAAGAGAAGCGTTGGAATTTGCCGTTGCCGCTTCTTGCCTAAAACATTCTATAAAAGGTGATTTCAATTTGGTTTCAGTGGAAGAGGTAAAGGCATTAGCATCAGGAGATGGTTCTGGACGTGTTAGAAGATAGATAAATTCAATAAACCCTTGACGTGGCCAACATAACAAAGTATAATTTTCAGTGCATTATGTGCAAAATCCATTAGCCCCGGATTAAAAAGTACATTATAATTGCAAGCTTAGGTGGGGTGAAACGCCTGAGCAGGAGGAAGATACAATGAAGTCATTCATAGCTAAGCCTCATGAAGTTGAGAGAAAGTGGTATGTCATAGATGCAGAGGGCAAAACCCTCGGGAGATTGGCAACAGAAGCGGCATCAATATTAAGAGGCAAGAAAAAACCGATATTTACGCCCCATGTAGATACAGGGGATTTTGTTATAGTAATCAATGCGGAAAAGGTAAATGTGACCGGTAATAAAAGAGAAGGTAAAATTTATAGACGACATACCGGCTACCCCGGTGGTGTCAGAGAAATCTCTTTTGAAAAATTGCAGGCAAGGATGCCCGAAAAAATCATCCGCCATGCCATAAAAGGTATGTTACCTGATAATAGGCTAGGCAGGCAGATGTATAAAAAGCTAAAAGTTTACGCCGGATC
>CAZMMB010000144.1:2955-4891 GCA_964567325.1 uncultured Oscillospiraceae bacterium | reverse complement strand
CCAAAGAAGTTAGTCCATATGTACCAGATGATTGACGCTCCAAAACCGAATACTGTGGCCACCGTACCCGCAATTTTCTTAGGTGGCTTTTTAGAAAAAGTCCCAAAGTATACCGGGATTATGCAGGTCGTAATAATGACCGTTGCCTGGAAGACCCATACCTCCATTATCCGGTCAAAGAAAAAGGCCAAAGCTAATGAAAAAACCGATGATACTAGGACACCAATCTTGGTCATCCTCTCTGTTTGCTTTTGGTCTGCATCCGGATTGATTACCCCCTTATAGATATCATACCCTATGACACCGCCGGCAACCAGGAAGTAAGAATCCGCAGTAGACATAGCTGTAGAAAAGACCCCAGCTATAAATAATCCCATAACTCCTACAGGCAAGTACTGTCCGGCGATAGTAAACAAGGCTTCATTGGCCTCAATGTCTGCAGGTATTATTGCCAGACCAACCGCCGCAGCACCCATTATTCCAAGAAAAGCTACTATCCAGTCATAAGACAACCACATAGGAATACCTGCCGTAAAGGCCCTTCTTATTTCTTTGGGGCCTGAAGAGGCAAAGATTCTTTGGAAAAATGCGGGTTCCGCTAATACCGCAAAGGCCGTGAGCGAATAGGCAAATAAGGTCCAGGGGGTCAGATAGCCGGCTCCCACGGTAAAGTAGTAATGCCAATCCTCGCTACCTACAAATTCCTTAAGGCCTATTACAACATTTTCATAGCCTCCGATCATATTCCACCCGATTATCAGGGCCATGCCCACTGTTACCAGCATAATAACGAATTGAATGAAGTCCGTTATAGTAACTGCCCAAAGGCCACCCATCCAAGTGAATCCGGTGACAAATATAGCCCCTATTATAACACCGACCCAGAAGGGCATACCAGTAATCAGCCTAAGCAAGAAACCGATTCCCATCATCTCCATGGTGTTGGTTGAATATACGAAGGATGAAATAGACGATATGATTCCAGCTGTTTTACCATATTTCCTAAAAGTAATTTCCTGCATGGTTGTTCCATCAGGAAACTTTTCTCTGAAAACTGGTGACATAAAAGCCATGAAGGCGTAGAGGGCGGTATAAGGAAGCCCATATGCAAAGAAGGCTGAAATACCCTCAAAATAACCGATTTCTGAGTTGCCAAACAGGGTATCCAAACCATAGAAAGTTGAAACTAGGGTTCCCACTAATAGAGGAGCATTTAAATCTCGGCCAGCCATGAAGTAATCGTCAAATCCGGTAGATTTTTTATGGAAATAGTAACCTACATACAGGACGGCTGCGACATAAATGCCTATTACGATCCAGTCAATTACATGTATACTTACAATGATATCTGTATCCAAAACAAAACCCCCTTTTCATAAAATATTTTTTAAAAGAATTCAATAATAACTAGGTTTTTCTCCACATAAAATTACCTCCGCTTTAATCGAGTATTATGAATATATTAATTTTATATAATTTTCTGACTACTATCAAGAACAGATTTGCGGTTCTCTTATTATTACTTTGCTATTAATTCAATAGGATTCAACTGTTTAATATTAATAGCAAAATACCACCTGGTAGCCCTAATATGCCTACAAAAAGTGCTGAAAGCAGGTTTAGGGGTATGTAGAGGTTCCAGGCCCCCCCTAGCCAGTTTATTAAGAGGATAAACAATCCCCCTATCAAACTGTTTGCAATCAGCTTCATAATGAATTTAATTGGCACCAAAAACATATAACCTAGTATGTACAATACTAGGATGCCAAAACCATAGGCCAACATTATCCCTATTTCTGTACTCATTTCCATCAAATCTTCTCCTTTAGCTACTGTTTTGTCCATATTTTGTATAAAATATGCTGAATATGAATAGAATAGAATACAAAAGATGAAAGGGTTTTTCAATTATGAACGATAATTTTATTGGTGTGAA
>CAZMMB010000144.1:0-2945 GCA_964567325.1 uncultured Oscillospiraceae bacterium | reverse complement strand
GGAGTAGCAGACAAAATGTACCGTCACTTTTTGAATTTACCTCCGGAACAGACCGAAGAGGAAAGACTCTACGCATCGATTAGAGATGCAGAAATCCAGTGGAAGCTTGCAGAATCTCGTTTCAACGAAGCCACAGATCCAGATCTCATCGACTTTGCAAGCTATGACATAATGGCTGCTAAATCAAGATATGAATACCTAATCAAATCTGCTAAGAGGCAGTTGGGACTATGAATACCTCACAGTTCCCGCCTGCCTTCTATCGCTTTTGATAAAGTAATCTCATCGGTATATTCAAGATCGCCTCCCACGGGGATTCCGTGGGCGATACGGCTGGCCTTTATCCCCGAAGGCTTTATCAGCCTAGCTATGTACATGGCAGTTGCCTCACCCTCGATATTCGGATTTGTTGCCAATATAACCTCATTAATATCGCTTTCCCGCAATCGGATTATTAATGACTTCAAATTTATATCCTCCGGCCCTATACCTTCCATTGGGGAGATAA
This sequence comes from uncultured Oscillospiraceae bacterium, assembly GCA_964567325.1. GTDB lineage: Bacteria > Bacillota > Clostridia > Peptostreptococcales > Anaerovoracaceae > UBA1426. The sequence continues at coordinate 2,437 of CAZMMB010000144.1, read as the reverse complement.
CACCATGGAGTACATGATACAAGCCCCTATATTCCCTTATTCTTTCCATAGCGGCTACATCTTTTGCATTTTCTACAACACAAACTATTTTCTGATCCCGCCCCCCATCCGTGCAAATTCCACAAGGATCCTTGTCGGTAAGATTTCCACATATGGTACAATACTTCATATTGCGCTTAGCCTCCACTATGGCATCTGCTATTCCAAGGGCTTCCCTTTCATCCATCGAAAGAATAAAGAAAGCCAGCCTTTGGGCTGTCTTTCCCCCGATACCAGGCAGCTTTGAAAGCTGATTTATAAGATTGTTTAAGGGTCTAGCATAATTGCTCATAGACCTTCCCTCCTTAAAAACCCGGTATTTGTAGGCCCCCGGTAATCTTGCTCATTTCTGACGACGATAAATCTTCAATTTGTCGAAGCCCTTCATTAACAGCTACCAGTATTAAATCCTGAAGCATATCCACATCCTCTGGATCTACTACCTCTGGCTTTATATCTATGGAAACTAGTTCCCTTTTACCATTAACTGTCGCACTTACAACTCCTCCACCGGCTGTAGCAGTAACTTCCTTTTCATCCAGAGCAGCCTGCATCTCTTCCACTTGCCTCTGCATAGCCTGCATCTGCTGCATTTGCTTCTGTATACCGGCTTTTCCACCTCCGGATTTCCTTCCAGCTTTCATTCCCCTACCCATGAGTCCTCCTTATTTTACCTCAACATTTATGTTCAAACGATTTCCCACTTCTTTAGCCCTTTCCTCAACAGTCTTCGTCTGCTTGCCCTGTGGTCTGTCTTGGGAAAGTATGCATTCAGTTACAAGCACCCTTCCCATATGTTTTTCTATAAGTCCCCTCAACATATCATTATTATCGTTAACGTATCGCATTGCAATTTCATTGTCTAGCTCTAAGCGCAAACAATTTCCCTCTATACATATGGGGCGGCATCTATTTCCCAAAATGCGCAATGATCCTTTCTGGGAAGCCCCTTCTTCTACAATCTTATTCCATAGCTTGTCCAAATCCACTTGAATCTTTTCCTCAGTCACACTTTTAGGATCCTGCTCCCTTTTTGTTAGCTGGTCTTCCTTTGGCTCCACCTTCACTTCTTTGCTTTCTTTTATCGGACCCTTGTCTAACCGAGTCTCAGAATTTTCTTGACCCTTCTTTTCGGATAGTTCCCCAGGACTTATATTGGCCTTTGCAGCCAGTCTTACGGCACACAGTTCCAAAAGGACCCGGGCCTGGCTAGACCACTTAACTTCCAAAGCCGTATTGGCTAATTGTAAAATATTGTAATCTATTGTGGACATTTGGATTCTTGAACTTTGTTCACGCATCCTGTCTATGTTCTCCATCGATAAGTTTAATATGTTCTCGGGCTTACTTACAAATTTTATCATCATAAGGTTTCTATAATGTCCCATCCAGTCCCGTATAAACTGCCCTAGCTCAATTCCTTCGGAAAGCATCTCTTCGATAAAGACCAAGATTTCACCAACTTTGCCCTCTTCAACTAAATCCGTTATCCGGATGAAGGCCTCCTCTCCTTTGGTACCAAGTACATTTAAGACATCCTCCCGGCTAACTGTTTTATCGCTCGCCGCCAGGCATTGGTCTAGCAGAGACAGGCTATCCCTGACTGAACCATCGCCGTTTGCAGCAATTATTGCCAGGGCATCATCAGTTATTTCAAAAGCTAAACCTTGACAAATCTCTCCCATGCTTTTGATTAGCAATTTTTCGGAAACCCTTCTGAAATCCAACCTCATGCATCGTGAAAGGACTGTTGCTGGAAGCTTCTGAGGCTCCGTGGTGGCCAATATAAATATTACATATTCCGGCGGTTCCTCAAGGGTTTTTAACAGGGCATTATATGCTCCCGCCGACAACATATGCACCTCATCAATGATATAGACCTTATATCTACCGGTTACAGGGGCATACTTTACGCTTTCCCTGAGTTCCCTTATATTTTCTACCCCATTGTTGGAGGCCGCATCTATCTCTATAACATCTAAAAAAATTCCATCCCTTATTGCGATACAGTTTTCACAATTACCGCAAGGACGGGCCTCAATAGGTGATGTGCAGTTAGCCCCTTTGGCTAAAATCCTGGCCGTAGTTGTCTTTCCAGTCCCCCTTGTCCCACAGAAAAGATAAGCATGCCCTATGGCATCGCCCCTAATCTGATTTTGCAGGATCCTTACAATGTGGTCCTGGCCCAAGATACCCCCAAATGTTTCCGGCCTAAATCTTCTGTATAAAGCTTGATTCATAACTGCTCCTTGGCAACCTCCCTATAAAAATTGCCCTTTGCCAGCCCCGCATGGATATGGAAAAGGCTTAGCTGCGGCACATAAGAGATTCCGCTTATCGCTGCTTCCTTCCGGACCTGACGAGGTTCACAGATTCTTATTGCGCAGGACCCAGACCA
>CAZMMB010000143.1:0-4939 GCA_964567325.1 uncultured Oscillospiraceae bacterium | reverse complement strand
AGTTTAGCGCGGCACTTGCGTCTTTCATTAAAGTTTCATAATGTTTTAGTGTTGCCGATACGGTACCTGCCGCTAGGCTGTGATCCCCGCCAATTGCTATGGGAAAGGCACCTTCCTTGAAGGATTCTATCGTAGAATCATAAATTGCCTTGCAGGTAGCTACAACAGATTCGTAATTTCTAAGTTTTTCGGAAGAAGCCCCTCCTTCAGGTTGGATTATATTTCCTTTGTCATTCAACTGGTAGCCCAGACCTTTTATACCCTCGGATAGCCCAGCAATCCTTATGGCAAATGGGCCAAGTGATGCGCCGACTTTTGAGGCTCCGCAGTCTATTTGCACCCCTTTTAAATCAATTCTTTTTTTCATACTAATAGCTCCTTAATAGAGTAGGAAGATCATATCTTTCCTAGTCAATTGTCTTTGGGTAATAATCTTTACCTTATAATACAATCTAAGCCACCTATTTGTATATACTTTATTATACGATTTGCGATTTAAATTGCCTAACTAAATGCCACAATGTACAAATCTACAAGTAAGTTTGGAATACGATGGGGTAGATGTAAAATAGTGGTGATATTCCTTCAAAAAAATACATAATTTATTGATTTTAGTACGATTGAGTGGGGTAAGTGATTGTTAACTCTCTTGTTATTTATGTTATAATGGGTCTAATGGATATTATTTCTTGTTTTTGTAATAGGGTAGACCATTATGAATAAGAGAAGGGCAATAATAGTAATATTCCTAATGCTTATCGGACTTTTATTAATGAATAAATTCGATAAGAATCTAAGATTTGATCTCGGTTTAACTGACTATTATAGGTTTAATAAGGGGTTAACTGCCAAAGAACATGAAAGCATTAACGAAAAGGATTTCCTAGTAGGCATATATAACTTCCCGCCGCTAACATACACCAATGAATTTAACAACTATAATGCTGGTATAGTGGTTGATTACTTGTCTCAGTTGGCGATTGAATTAAGAAGCAACATACATATAAAGGCGGGGGGAAGGGAAGCTTTAATAAACGGGCAAAATGAAGATGAAATAGATATCATAATGGTAGAGGACAGTTATGCTCAAACTAATGAGGGAATTGTAGCTACACAAGCCCTTTGCACTATTAAGACGAAGATACTTGTTAAAAAAAATCTAAATATAGAAAAACCTGATGACCTTAAAGGAAAAAGCTTAGTGGCATTACAAAAAGATAATGTCGATAACACAATAAGCGATATTGTTAAAAATCTAAAAGATATCAACCTGATAGAAGTGGAAAACATATATCAATGCTTTGCCCTACTCAATAGTGACATTGCATCTGGTTTTATTGGTGATGACATGGAGGCAGCTCATTTTCTACAGGTTACCAATAGAAGTGCATATTTTAAATTCTTAAAGCCGGTATTTCACGAAAAACCTATTAGCCTGGCTGTTAAAAAGGATAATGTGGACCTGTTAAACATATTGAATAAAGGAATATTGCAATTAAAAAAGAAGAATTTAATTTCACAAACCCAATATAAATGGCTGGGGGATTTCGACATCGATGGTATAGACTTAAGAACAATAGAATCCACATACAAGGTTTTACTTGTAATCATGTTCATCGTTGGCGGCTTTTCATTCTGGAATTACATAATTACCCAAAGGGTGAATACTAAAACCAGGGAACTATCGGAAAGCAGGGAGGAACTTAGACTTATTATTGATACTATGCATAGTGGCATCATGGTCATAGAAGATGATTCTACCATACTTGAATGTAATGATGCAATTGCTGAAATGATAGGAATCCCTAAGCACAAATTAGTCAGGTCTAGCTATAAAGATATTCCTAATCTTACCCCCTTCACCGAGCAAGGAAATATGAACAAAACTTATAGCATTGGCAAAAGCTACTATTATATTAATAGGCAAAAAATAGCCAGCAATAAGAGTATGATTATAGTAGAAGATTACACAGAAAAATACCTGAAAGAAAGAAAGGAAAGACAAGAATCCAAAATGGTTGCAGTGGGTCAGTTATCTACAGGACTTGCCCATGAGGTTAGAAACCCCTTAGGCCTAATTAAAAGCTACATTTATATTATTGAAAAGCATACATTTGATGAAGCTTGTAAGCATGCAATTTCTGTTATCAATGATTCAATAAACAGGATTAATGCCCTAGTAGAAAACCTATTAAGATTCTCAAAGCTATCAAATGATGAACTGAGATGGACAGGTATTGAACCCCTGATAAATTCCATAATTGATGAGGAAAGGGAGAGTATAAAAAGGAATGAAATCAGCGTCACCACTTCTTTCTCAGGGTCTTTCAACAATAAAGTTTTAATTAATAAAGAAGTTCTTAGAATGGCCTTAATAAACTTATTAAAAAACGCTATTGATTCTTTTGAGAAAATAGAAATAACAAAAAAGTATATTGATATAATTGTAGTTGTAAAAAACGACAGCGTATGCATGGCTATTACTGATAATGGATGTGGTATAAAAGAAGAGGCCGTTGAAAATATATTTGACCCTTTTTATTCTACCAAGGAAACGGGGATAGGCTTAGGATTATATATAATAAATGCTGAAATTCGAAATAGTGGTGGCAAAATTTCTGTTAAAAGCAAACATGGAAAGGGAACAAAGTTTACAATATCGTTACCTATAATGGAGTATAAACATGGCTAAAAACAAGGCATACAAAATATTAATTGTAGATGATGAAATAGAGTATCAGAATGTTTTAAAATTAATATTGTCAGATTTAGGATATGGAGCTGCCAGTTGCTCTAACGGTCTAGAGGCCCTAAACTACATTGATAAAAACATAGTAGATTTGGTTCTTACCGATTTAAAAATGCCAGTTATGGATGGGGTAGGATTAATTAAAAGGATAAAAGAAAAACATCCTCATATTGACATAATTGTGATGACAGCATTTGGGAGTATTGAAAGTGCTGTTGATTCCATGAAATATGGCGCAATGGACTATTTTACAAAAAGTAGTGACATGAATGAGCTAGTTATAAAAGTCGGTAGGTTCGCAAAAATCCATAGATTGGAACGCAAAAGTGAGTTTTTGTTGAAAAATCAGAACAAGGAGGAGGTGTTTATTGGCTCTAAGAACAAGGAATATTTAAATATATTGGAAATGTGTAAAAGGGTTGCCGACACTGACATCAATATTCTTATTTTAGGTGAATCGGGCGTTGGTAAGGAAGTTGTCGCCAACTATATTCACAATCTGAGCAGAAGAGAAAAGGAGCCTTTCGTTGCAATTAATTGTCAGGTATTCCCCGAAGGCGTTATAGATTCGGAGTTATTTGGCCACGAGAAGGGGTCGTTTACCGGTGCAAGTGAAACAAGAATCGGTAAATTTGAACAGGCAAATTTAGGCACTTTATTTCTAGATGAAATTGGTGACTTGCCAACAACAACACAAGGCAAACTTCTCAGAGCTATCGAAAGTAAAACAATTGAAAGACTAGGTAGCAATAAATTAATAGATTTAGACGTAAGGTTTATCTCTGCAACCAACAAAGATCTTTCTAAGGGAATCGCGGAAGGTCGGTTTAGAGATGATTTGCTCTATAGAATAAACACCTTGACCATAGACATACCACCTTTGAGAAAAAGAGTAGAGGATTTATCGCCCCTTATTGAATTCTTTATAAAAAGATTTGAAGCAGAACAGAAAAAGAAAATAACTAGGGTAGATAAGGATGTTATGGATTATTTGCTTAGGTATGATTATCCTGGAAATATAAGAGAACTGAAAAATATTATTGAGCGAATGATTGCACTGAGCAAGGATGGTAGAATTACCTTAAATGACCTCCTTATGCCCCTAAATAAGGGAGATAAAGAATTGGATTTAGATAAAGGTAAATCTCTCAAGGATGCCCGGTCTGATTTCGAAAAAAAATATATTTATGATATTTTGATTAGAAACAAGGTTAATGTCGTAAAAGCGTCAGATGAACTTAAAATTAGCACCCGCCAGCTATGGAATAAAATTAATGAGTATTCAATAGATTTAAACCAAATGCGCAAGAAGGATTAATTGCTAAGAGTGAAAGAAATTTCATATTTTAAAGATAGTATGAAATATTTTTCCTATTATTCAAATTGTTTTTATCCTGTAATCCAATGACTATCATTAAATCCCATTTATTTACCCACATGTAATAAGTGGCATGGCATTTGCAAATAATATTTGTAATGAATTATTGACGATTTACAGGAAAGGATTGATGGGAATGAAAAAAACAAAAATTCTTATTGTCGCTTTGGCATTATTATTGTTTGCCAGCTTGTTTATCGGCTGCTCAGACAATGGACAGGACCAGGGTGTAGATACGGATGACCCTATAGTAATAAAAATAGGTCATACAGACACATCGCAAAGGTCCACAAATGTATGGAGCGAGGTGCTTGGAGAAATACTGGAAGAAAAGGCTCCGGGCAGATTTAAGGTAGAAGTATATTCGGATGGCCAGTTAGGGGATACGCCGGATCTTGTGTCGGGTATAAAAATCGGAACAGTGACGATGATGTTTGACTTGTCTTCTGTAATCACGGCTGCAACTGGGCCAGATTCAACATGTATAGACCTCCCATTTCTTTATCCCTCATTCCAAGATTGGGAAAAGGGGACTTTTGAAAATGGCGGGTTAGAACTGTTTAACGAAACGATTCAAGAGGCCGGATATTATTGTATTGACATGTACTATAATGGAATGAGGCAGGTTATAAGCAGAGACAAACTATATCATAATAAAGCAGATTTCAAGGGCCAAAAAGTTAGAATTGCACAAAATGATCTTAATGTAGAAATTTGGAAAGCAATGGGTGCTAATCCTACCCCTATGGCCTGGGGTGAGGTAATAACCTCCCTATCCCAGGGACAGATAGATGCATTAGACCATTCTCTGG
>CAZMMB010000142.1:0-5011 GCA_964567325.1 uncultured Oscillospiraceae bacterium | reverse complement strand
CATAGGAGGACTTTTTGCAAGAATTTCTCTTGACAAACAGGCTCATGTGAATAAAATAGATGTATAGCTCTTCATCAGAGCGAATAAATATTGTGCTTTGACCAAGAGGAGTAACAAAATACCTTTTTACAGAGACAGGATACATAGCCCATATGATGGGTTGTAGGCTGAGATATCCTAAAAGCAGGGTTTTGCGAAGGTAGCTTGTGAGCATGTGCTTGAAAGTGTTGTGCATTGCGCACAGAATTAAGGTGGTACCGCGGATTATTTCGTCCTTATGTAGATTGCATAAGGATTTTTTTATCAAACAATTAAGGAGAACAAAGTGGGAAAAAACTTGAGCAAGACTTATGACCCCTTGGAATTTGAAGAGAGGTTGTATGAAAAATGGGAAAAGAGTGGAGCCTTTAGGGGAAAGAGGGACAAGACAAAGAAAACCTTTACAATTGTCATGCCGCCTCCCAATATTACTGGTCAGCTTCACATGGGCCATGCCCTAGACCACACCTTGCAGGATGTGCTGGTACGCTGGAAAAGAATGCAGGGTTTTGATGCCCTGTGGGTGCCCGGCAGCGATCATGCCAGTATAGCTACGGAAGTTAAAGTGGCGGAGAAAATCCGGGCTGAAGAAGGTAAATCCAAAGAAGATTTAGGCAGAGAAGAGTTCCTTAAAAGGGCCTGGGAATGGAAGGAAAACTACGGTGGTAAAATTACCGAGCAGTGTAGGAAGCTCGGGGATTCATGTGATTGGGAACGTGAACGCTTCACTATGGATGAGGTTTGCAATAAGGCTGTAGTTGAATTCTTTATTCGCCTTTACGAGCAGGATCTTATTTATAAAGGAAATAGGATAATCAATTGGTGCCCCGATTGTGGGACCTCCCTTTCCGATGCAGAGGTTGAACATGATGATAAAAACAGCAAATATTACTATTTTCGCTATCCGGCCGAGGACGGAGGCGAGGGAATTGTTGTAGCTACTTCTAGACCTGAAACCATGTTCGGCGATGTGGCCATTGCAGTCAATCCAGACGATGAAAGATATAGAGACTTAATCGGTAAAAACGTGCTGCTCCCTATAGTGGGGAAGCTAATACCCATTATTTCCGACCCTTATCCAGATCCTGAAAAGGGAACAGGGGCTGTTAAAATAACACCTGCCCACGACCCCAACGACTTTCTTGTTGGCCAGAGGCATGGTCTGGAACAGCTGACCTGCATTAATCTGGATGCTAGCATGAACAGCCTGGCTGGAAAATATGAGGGTATGGATCGCTACCAATGTAGAAAAGCCTGGGTTGAAGATTTACAAGCAGGAGGATATTTAGTTAAAGTCGAGGATATGGTCATTCCAGTAGGAGAATGTTACCGCTGTAAGGATGCTGTGGAGCCTATGCTGTCAGAACAGTGGTTCGTTAGGATGGAGGACCTGGCTAAGCCGGCTATGGAGGTAGCTAAAAATGGTAGCCTGACCCATGTACCCGATCGGTTTGAAAAGATATATTTGCACTGGCTTGAGGAAATCAGAGACTGGTGCATATCCCGCCAGCTTTGGTGGGGCCATAGAATACCTGCCTACTACTGTCAAGATTGTGGCGAAATGGTGGTGGCTAGAAAAGCCCCGGAAAAATGTACAAAATGTGCTAGTAAAAATATAAAGCAGGATGAAGATGTGCTAGACACATGGTTTAGCTCAGCCCTTTGGCCTATGTCTACATTGGGTTGGCCTGATGAAACTCCTGACCTGCAGCATTACTTTCCAACGGATGTCCTGGTAACGGGCTATGATATCATATTTTTCTGGGTAGTGAGAATGGTTTTTTCCTCCCTGGCTATGATGGGGGAAAGTCCTTTTCACCATGTATACATTCATGGACTTGTAAGGGACGGCCAGGGCAGGAAGATGGCCAAGTCCCTTGGAAACGGTATAGACCCCCTGGAGATAATAGAGGGTTATGGGGCTGATGCCCTTAGGTTTATGCTATCCACAGGCATAAGTCCTGGCAGCGATATAAGATTTACCCATGACAGACTTGAATCCTGCAGAAACTTCGCTAACAAGCTTTGGAACGCCTCTAGATTTGTAATTATGAATCTACAAGATGAGGAGGGTAATTTCGAATCTATAGAAGATTTGGAAAAGATAATCGAAAACCACGGGCTCAAAGATGAGGATAAGTGGATTTTAACTAAGCTGAATGAAGCGGTAGACCAAATAACAAATCATATGGAAAAATATGACCTGGCTTTAGCTGGTCAAAAAATTCATGACCTCATCTGGAACGAATACTGTGACTGGTATATAGAGCTGATCAAGGCCCGTCTATATGGGAAGGATGAAAAGGACAAGGGGCTTGTAAGGTCTGTACTAGTGAAAGTGCTTAAGGACATGTTGGCCTTGCTCCATCCTTTCATGCCCTTTATAACCGAGGAGATATGGAGCTTCTTACCAGGCAATAATGACATGCTCATAGTATCTAATTGGCCTCTTTACCATGAATCCTTATCCTTTGTTGATGAGAGCAAATCCATGGAAACATCTATGGCAATAATACGGAGCATAAGAAATATCAGGGCGGAGGCAGAGGCCCTGCCATCTAGGAAGCTAAGGGCTGTTATTCTTGCATCTGAAGATTTTGCTGTTGAGGTAAGGCGGGGAGAGGACCATTTGAAAAACTTGGCCAATCTTTCGGAGGTATGCTTTATAGAAAAGAAAAGTCAAATTCCGGAAGAGGTAATGTCGGCTGTGATAGATGGGGCCGAGGTCTTTATTCCCCTGGATGATCTTTTGGACTACCATGCTGAACACCAAAGATTGGAGAAAGAAAAGACCAGGTTGAAAAATGAAATAACCAGGCTTTCGTCTAAGTTGGCCAATACAAAATTCATAGAAAGAGCACCGGAAAATGTGGTCATGGCAGAGAAGGATAAGCTGGCAAAATCCCAGGACATGTTGAACAAGGTAGAGGACCGTCTATCAATAGTAATTGACAAGCTAAGGGAGAATAAATGAATTATCAAGAAACCATAGAAAAGATCCACAGCTTTCAAAGGTTCGGCAGCAGGCTTGGCCTTGAAAGAATGGCTAAGTTGATGGACATTTTGGGTAACCCCCAGAAGAAAATGAAGGTAATTCATGTTGCAGGAACCAATGGTAAGGGGTCGGTGTGCCGTTATTTGGATTGGATGCTGAGGGAGAACGGCTATAGGACAGGAATATACTCTTCTCCCTATCTTGAACGCTTTACTGAACGCATAGAGTATAACGGGGAAGAAATATCCGAGGAAGACTTGGTTAGCTGCGCCCAGGTTGTATTCAAGGGAGTCGATGAAATGCTTGCCCAAGGCCTGGAATCCCCCACGGAATTTGAATTAGTCACAGCCATAGGTTTTCTATATTTCAGCCGTAAACCCTTAGATATTTTAATTCTGGAAGTAGGTCTTGGGGGTAGGGGTGATTCCACCAATATAATAGAGGAGCCCCTAGCTACGGTTATCACGTCTATTTCCTATGATCATATGAGTGTTTTGGGAAATAGCCTAGTTGAAATTGCCGGCGAAAAGGCAGGGATAATTAAAACTGCTTGCCCGGTTATTTTCAAGGTGGACGATAAGGCAGCAGCAGACCTGATAAGAGAAACAGCTAAAAGCCTAGCCTGTGATTATTTTGATCTTTCAAATATTAAAGCAATAAATATAGAAAAATCACTAAAAGGATATTCATTTACCCTAGAAAATACAGGCCTAGGAAAGTCCTTTAGGGCTGAACTTTCCATGATAGGCATGCATCAAGTTGATAATGCAATTTGCGCCTTGTCAGTGATTGAGGTCCTGGGGGAAAGGGGTATAATAAGATACGAAAGGGAGAGGCTGAAAAGTGGGCTAAAGAAGGCCCTTCAAAAAGGCCGGTTGGAGATTTTGAAAGAGTCCCCCCTAGTTGTAGTGGATGGGGCCCATAATATTGCCGGCGTTAAAGCCTTAACCCAGGTGATAAGAGAACATTTCAGCCAGGGTAAGCTCATGCTGGTTATGGGAATGCTGGCAGAAAAAGAGATTGAACCCATGGTCAAGGAACTCTGTGCCATAGGGGGAGATATTGTGGTTACAGAACCGGATAATCCTCTGAGATTAGCTGTTGATGACCTTTGCCAAGCGGTAAGGAAGGAAAACCGCCAATGCTTGGCCATTGGGAATTGGGAGGAGGCATACGCCTATATCGAAGAGAAAATGTGTAAATATGACTCTATAGTGATTACTGGTTCACTGTATCTTATAGGAAGAATAAGGGGAAAATTTGTAAGGTAGGGTAGGGTGGAGGATGGAAAAAGTTTTACTCATATACAACCCCAGGTCGGGGAATGGCCTGTTTAAAAGCCATTTGGATAAAGTTATTGATGTCTTTCAAAAAAGGAAAATGCTCATTGTCCCTGTAAGGGTAGACAGGTCATCTATTATGAGGGAAATGTTCCTGATGGCAAAGAGGGAAGAATTTAGTAAGATTATTGTGGCTGGTGGCGATGGGACTATCAATGTGGCAGTAAACGGGATGCTCAATAGTGGTGTAGACTTGCCCTTGGCAATCTTCCCATCGGGTACTGCCAACGATTTTGCCCACTATTTTGAGATTCCCCTCGACATAAGGGAGATGATAGAAATCGCCATATCGGACAATTATACCTATTCCGATATAGGCTGTGTCAATGGCAAGTACTTTGTCAATGTTGCGGCTATGGGTTTTTTAGTTGATGTGGGACAAAGGACAGATCCCAACATTAAGAATACCTTAGGCGTCATGTCCTACTATCTCAAAGGGGTCAGTGAATTTCCAAAGCTAAAGCCTATATCTATAAAAATTGAGAGTGCTGAATACTCCGGTGTAGAAAAGATGTATTTTATGCTAGTGATGAATGGAAAATCTGCCGGAGGATTTAAAAGGGTTGCTCCATCAGCAAGTATAAATGATGGCATGTTAGATGTTATGCTGGTCAAAGAATTACCTATTACAGATTTG
>CAZMMB010000141.1:0-5022 GCA_964567325.1 uncultured Oscillospiraceae bacterium | reverse complement strand
TAAGCAACCCGGAGACCTGACATTTGCTTTTACTAGGGAATATGTGGACGATATTATTACAGTTTCTGAAAAAGAAATAATGGAGGCCGTTCTCCTTTTAATTGAAAAACATAAAATTGTTGCAGAAACAGCCGGGGCTATACCATTAGCAGCCCTCAGAAAAAGGGCGGGGGAAAATAAAAATATCGTATGCATGGTCAGTGGTGGAAATATAGATGTTCTCACTATATCGGAAATAATTAACCAGGGCCTGATAACCCGGGGCCGTATAATGTGTTTTTCGGTAGAGCTTCCAGACAAACCGGGACAGCTGGTAAGGGTTGCACAAATCCTGGCTGACCTGGGCGCCAATGTAATTGAGCTTGAACACAACCAGTTTAAAACCATCGATCGCTACTCCAACAAAGTAATGTTGGAGGTAACCGTGGAAACTAATGGAAACGAGCATATTATGGAAATCTTGGAAGCCCTAGAGGATCACAACTTCTCAGTGACTAGGGTTTACTAATATTTTTCACTTAAGCAATCTTCCAGTTCATGCTTTTTCTGCCTTGTCATAAGGGCCGTCACTGCAGACCTAGCATCTATGCTTTCATTTATAACCTTGTAGATTTGTTCTGTAATAGGCATTTCTACATTATTTTTTTTGGCTAAATAATAGGCAGCCTCAGTTGTATACATTCCTTCTACAACCATTCCAATTTTTTTAGTGGCCTCTGATGGCTTAACCCCTTCACCTATCATTATTCCACAACGACGATTTCTGCTGTGGATACTGGTGCAGGTTACTATCAAATCGCCTATTCCGGTAAGGCCTGTAAAGGTCTCTCCTCTAGCTCCCATCTTTACACCTAGGCGAATGATTTCGGTAATGCCCCTGGTCATAAGGGCGGCCTTTGCATTATCGCCAAAACCCATACCATCAGATATACCTGCGCCTAAAGCTATAGTGTTCTTCAATGCACCTCCAAACTCTACACCTACCACATCTGTATTAGTGTAGACACGAAATCTTTCCGTCATGAAAACATCTTGGACATATTCTGCAAGTTTAATATCATTGGATGCGGCAACAACTGTAGTTGGCATGGCTAGTCCTACCTCCTCAGCATGGGAAGGGCCCGATAGGGCCACGTATTTGATATTGGGGATTCTTTCGTAGGCAATCTCGGATAAGCGGGAAAGACTCTTTTGCTCTATGCCCTTTGCAACATTTACAATAATCATATCCTTGGTTAAACAGGAGGCTACCCCTTCCAAGGCTTTTCTAAAGTGTTGGGCAGGGACAGAAAAAAGCACCATGTCCGATTTATATATTGCCTCATCCGGAGTATCAAATACATTTATTCCATCATTAAATCTAACACCGGGCAAATATTTTTTGTTTTCCCTATCCACTTTTAGGGCCTTAATATGTGCTTTATCAATATCCCAGATACGCACATAATGATTATTACCCGACAGGGTGACGGCTAGGGCTGTACCCCAGCTTCCCGCCCCCAAAACAGCTATATTCTTTTTCATTCCCTCACCTTATCCCTAATCTTTTGCAATTGTTTATTTAAATCAGTTCATCAATATCAATTCATCTCAGCCTATTTTTTGAAACTCACCTTAGGCTCTTCACCACGAATTATTCTTCTTAAATTGCCCCTGTGCTTCAGTATAACTATTATGGCCATGATGCTAAAAACAACTATGTAATCAGACATATAATATCTAACTAAAAAGGGAAGACTTAAAGCTGCCAGAATGCTTCCCACCGATATGCGACGGGCAATTATAAATCCAAGCCCTGCAATACCTAAGCATATTAAGGCAATAGTTGCATTCAGTGCTAACAAAACTCCTAAGGCTGTTGCTATGCCCTTTCCACCTTTAAACCCGTATATGGCAGGAAATATGTGGCCTATAAAAACCGCTAGCCCGCAAATAACAGCTAAACTTTCTCCTCCTACGACTTTTCCTAAGTATACGGCTAGAAGGCCTTTCAAAATATCTATTACTAGGGTAAATACAGCAGCTTTTTTACCCATCACCCTAAGCACATTAGTTGCACCGGGATTTCCGCTGCCTTCCTTCCTTATATCTACACCCAGGGCCTTGCTAATAAGAGTTGCCGGAGACAGATTTCCTATGAAATAAGCTGCAATTACAGATATTGCTTCAAACATTTCCCTCTTCCCCCCTCTCTCGAAAGACAAACTTAATGGAGGTACCATGAAATCCATAACTCTCTCGAATCTTGTTTTCTAGATATCGTGAATATGAAAAATGCATCAATTGACGGTTATTCACCTGAAATGAAAATAAAGGTGGCTTAATGCCTACCTGGGTCACATAATAAATTTTTAAGCGTTTTCCCTTATCTGACGGGGGTTGCTTAATCATAGTTGCATCGATTATTAGTGAATTTAGCTGACTGGTAGAAACTCTCATTGTCCGCATCTCCGCCACTGTTTTCGCCATTTCCATAACTTTATTCAACCTCTGTTTATAGATTACTGAAATAAAAACCATAGGCGCGTAGGTCATGAAAGGTAATTCCCTATATATTTTCTTACGGTATTGCTCCATAGTATCGGTTTCCTTTTCAAGCAAATCCCACTTATTAACTACAATGACAATACCTTTTCCCTCTTCGTGGGCTATGCCTGCAATCTTTTTATCCTGGTCAGTTATCCCTTCAGCCGCATCCATCATAAGCAAACATACATCGCTTCTCTCTATAGCCGATATTGCCCTAATTACACTATACCTTTCTATATCGCCCACTACACGGCTTTTCCTCCTTATGCCTGCCGTATCTATCAATACATATTCTTCTTCCTTCCAAGTGAAAGTAGTATCTATCGAGTCCCTAGTAGTTCCTGCAATATCACTAACTATCAATCTTTTTTCCCCTATGAGTTCATTAATAAAAGAGGATTTTCCTACATTGGGTTTTCCGATGACTGCAATTTTTATATTATCATCATCTTCCCCACCCTGGTGCTGGGGTGGGAATTTTTCCAATACTTCATCTAGGAGGTCGCCCAGGCCCAACATATTAGCAGCGGACACGGCTATAGGCTCCCCTAATCCCAACTGATAAAAATCGTAGAAATCATCGGGAAGTTTGGCGGTATCTACCTTGTTCACTATCAGCAATACCTCCCTGCCCTTCCTAATCAGCATAGAAGCGACATCCCGATCCGAGGAGGTCAGACCATCTTTCCCATCCACTAGAAACAGTATCACGTCAGCCGTTTCAATAGCAATTTCCGCCTGCTCTCTCATTTGTGACAGTATAACATCCTTTGTGTCTGTTTCAATACCCCCTGTATCAATCATTAGAAATGTTCGACCCCGCCACTCTGCTTGGCCGTAAATTCTATCGCGGGTTACCCCAGGTGAATCTTCTACTATTGAGACCCTCCTGCCTAAAATTTTATTAAACAATGTGGATTTCCCCACATTAGGCCTTCCTACTATCGCCACTATTGGTTTACTCATCTAATTTTACCTTTTCATTATTCTTTGTCGCCAGCGTACATATTATAATAGCACATGGCTATAAATACAACAATTGTTACTAACCATAATATACTTTCCTAATCTTCAGATATAATTACAATCCACACGCCCGATATGGTTAGCCTTCCCCCAAGCTGGATCTAAGGCCTACGGATTATCCAAAATAGTTACTATTCTGATCATTCAGCCCCCAAGAGGCCATGGCGGTCTTAACTGTAAGCTAAAATGTAAATCCAAAAATACTGCTGGACAGTTTGTCGGAAAAAGGGGAAAATAGGAGGAGAAAACAAATAGTAATATGGAAAGGAAGTATCGTATGTCTGAACATATCTCAGAACAAAAAATGGAACAATTCTACAGTCTAGACCCGCCCAAAAAAAAGGGTCATAAGGGTTTAAAAATATGGTTAATAGTCCTGATATGTATAGTGGCTTTGGGCATAATCATGGGAGTATCAATAAATGCACTTTTTTCCTCCCGTGCCCCAGCTTCACCCTCGGAACCCTATGTTGCTGTCGTCCATGTAGAGGGGGTTATTGCATCCGATAATACAGATAGTTGGGGTAGGGCAATAGGATATCAACACGACTTCTCGATAAAAGCAATAGATAAGCTTATAAAGGATGAGCATAACGAGGGTATAATCCTCTTTGTCGATTCTCCGGGTGGGGGTGTTTACGAAAGCGATGAGCTTTATTTTAAACTGCTTGAATACAAGGCTAAAACTAATAGGCCAGTATTCTCCTATATGGCCTCCATGGCAGCATCAGGGGGCTACTATATATCAGCCCCTGCAGATATGATTTTTGCTAATCGCAACTGCTGGACCGGTTCTATCGGGGTAACAATTGGAACCCTATTTGATCTGTCAGGTTTTCTAGACAAATACGGGGTTAAAACTGTAACTATTACTTCAGGCGATAACAAATCAATGGGCAGCATGGTTGATCCAATAACTGCGGAACAGAAGGCCATTTTCCAATCACTGGTTGATGAGGCTTACAATCAATTCGTGGAAATCGTAGCTACAGGTCGTGATATGAGTATAGAACAAGTCAGAAAACTGGCAGATGGACGAATCTACACTGCCGGCCAGGCTTTGGAACTTGGCCTAGTTGATGAGGTCTGTTCCTACAAGGATGCTATATCTTATATAGCCGAACACTACAAGCTTAAAGGGGTCCTCCTCCATGACATAGTTTATAAAGACGACTCCTTCGTTGGCAGGCTTTTTAACCGTTTACCCCTTCCCCTTGGACCTAAAAATGAAGCGGAGACGGTACTGTCTCTTATACGCAATGATGTTGACTTTCCCATAAGCTATCTTTGTGAAATTCATTAAGGGGTGGAGCACATTCATTTAATCACATAATAATTAGGGCTTGCTGAACGATTCATAAAGGCCTGTTTTTACAATATTATGGCCATTTATGAATCTTACAAGTGCAAGAATAAATAATTTGTCTATTACATAATACTTGCACTTGTAAAGATGGAACAATAAAG
>CAZMMB010000140.1:0-5024 GCA_964567325.1 uncultured Oscillospiraceae bacterium | reverse complement strand
TGCTTGAGGCCTGCAAGAAGACGTCGGGGATCTCAAATCCTAATATAAATTATGTTAACACAGTGCTAACCTCTAAGAGGAAAAAGGGTCCTGCCCGCCCAAAGGATGACAGTTCTGACAATAGGATTTCATCAGTTATAAAGTCCTATGATGATGACAGGGCGTCTAACGAGGCAGATGCAATAAATAGACGAGAGGAAGTTTACAAGGCGGTTCCGCGTATATATGAAATCGAAGGGGAAATAAGGAACATTAGTATGGAGATTTCAAGGACCATGTTGTCCGGGGGGGCGGCCTCAAAGACACGGGTTAAGGCATTAAGAAATCGACATGAGGGACTTTTGAACGAAAGGTCCTACCTGCTAACGGATAATAACTTTCAATTAAATTACTTGGATACGTGGTATACATGCCCATTATGCAAAGATACGGGCATCCTGGATAGTGGTGCAAGGTGTTCTTGCTTTGCGGACAAATTGGCTAACATAGAAAAAAGAGTTTGAAAAAATGATATAGTGGCGTTATAATGTAAAAAGTATATGCTTTTAACAACGTTCACAGACGATTGGGAGGCGCATATGGCAGATAAGTCTGCAAATGAGTCAGTAAATTCAAGTAAGTTTTCAATTATAAAAAATAGCGGTATTCTGGGAGATCTTGCTAGTGATAAGATCTCTATTTGGCGTTCAGAAGACATTTCGGCCAATCATGACAATGTAAACAGAAGGTTGATCAGGGAACAGGCTAAGCAAGAGATTGACAAGATCATTATTGGAAAAATTGAAGAACTTGAAAAAAATATACTGAATGAGACAGATGATAATTTGGAGAAAATTTTACAAAAAAGACAGGCAGAAAGGGAAGACTATAGGGGGACATCCCACAGGAGGCAGGCCCGGAAAGACAAGCACTATGTTGATAATAGATTGGACATGTATGTTGACTGTGTTGTTAACAAGTTTTCATCTAAAATGGACTTAATGGTAAAACATAGTCTTCTAGCAATTTCCACATGCAAAGTGACCGACAACATCATCAAGGGCGAGGCAAGCTTATCAATTAAAATGTCACTAGGGGTAGAAAAATTCGATATCCTTTTAGATAAGTTTTTGAATGACTCTGTAACTAAACTTGAAATCACAAAAAAAAGAGCACACTTGTTGGGAATTTGGTGTAAAAGTCACAAGAAACAATTCATGGTGGGCACATCGGTGGCAGCGGCAGTTGCCCTATCCTCATCTTTGATAGTAGACAGTATCACGGCCTATGAATATATGTATAATGGAAAAACTTTAGGTATTGTTAAGAATCAAAAGGATGTTTACAATACGGTTGAGGTAATAGGGGACAAGCTCTCTTGTACCTATGGAGCGGAAATAAGGATAGATAAAGAGAAGGATATAGGTTTTCGTAAAACAACTAAGATAGGAAAGCAGTTGGATAGTGGTGACGATGTGCTTAATAGGTTCACCTACTTGAAGGATATGAATGCTACTGCTTATGCGATAAAGGTAGATGGTCGCCAGAAGGCTGTTCTTTATAGCAAGGAATGTGCAGAGGGGCTCCTAAATGAAATAAAAGGACATTTCATGGTGGATAATACCTCGGTTACATATGAAACAATAGGCTTTGCCGAAAATGTTGAGATTGTTGAGGTCAATACAAAAATAGGCAGGATAGACCAGGAGGATAAGGTCCTTGACTACATGTTGACTGGTGCAGTGGAGATAAAAACATATGAAATACAGGCAGGGGACACTTTTAGTGAAATAGCAAAGAATAAGGGAATGTCCATGGAGGAACTTATGGCAGCCAATTCTGGGGTAAATCCGGAAAGGTTGCAAATTGGTCAGGAACTGATTTTAAACAGGGTTTGCCCCGTGGTAACAGTGCAAACAACAGAGATTGCAGAGTATATAGCACCCATTGAATATGAAATTATATATGAGGAGACTTCAACCTTGTATAAAGGGGAGCAAACTGTTAAATCAACAGGGAAGAAGGGTGAAAAAGAAGTTGTCGCACAGATTATAAGAAATAACGGTGAAGAAATAAGCAGAAATGAATTAAGTGTAAAAATTATTACAGAACCCAAGAGCCAAATTGTTTTAAAAGGAATAAAAGATCCACCTCCATTAATTGGAACCGGGAGATTCATATATCCAACTAGGGGAAGGTTGACCTCTAGGTTTGGTACCCGCTGGGGTAGGATGCATAATGGAATTGATTTAGCAGCCCCTACAGGGACAAAAATTCGTGCTGCTGATGGTGGAGTGGTTATATCTGCTGGATGGGAAGGTTCGCTTGGTTATTGTGTAAGGATAAATCACGGACAAAATAAAACGACGGTGTATGGTCATTGTAGCAAACTCTTAGTTAAAAAAGGGGATAAGGTATATCAGGATCAGCATATAGCCAATATAGGCAATACAGGCAGGAGTACAGGACCCCACCTTCATTTTGAAGTACATATTAATGGGGTTCCCCAGAATCCGCTAAAATATTTACCTTAATTTCACAGTGGAGGATTAAGATTTTAGGAGAGATTGCAAATGAAGAGCAAAAAAATATTGATAATAGAGGACGAAAAATCCATAGCCGATATAATAAGATTTAATTTGGTAAAGGAAGGTTTCAGCGTAGAAATCGCATACGATGGAAAGACGGGTTTGGAAAAGGCTCAATCTGTGGAACCTGACTTGGTGCTTCTTGATGTCATGTTGCCTATAATGGATGGATTTACTGTGTGCAAGAAAATACGTGAAAACAACACAGTACCTATCGTGATGCTTACGGCAAAGGAAGAAGAGGTAGATAAGGTATTGGGTTTGGAACTCGGTGCCGACGATTATATTACAAAACCTTTTGGAATGAGGGAATTGATTGCTAGAATTAAAGCCAATATTCGCAGATCTGATCTAATGAATAGCCTCCAGGATGCGCCGGCTAACGTAAGTGAATTTGGAAACTTATCTATAGATATGAACCGCTATGAGGTGAGGAAAGATGAAGTTCCATTAGAGTTGACACTTAGGGAGTTCGAACTGCTCAAATATTTGGCTGAGAGAGGAAATCGTGTCTTTTCCAGGGAGCAGTTGTTGGAAGAGGTTTGGGGTTATGAGTACTATGGCGATATACGTACTGTGGATGTGACCGTTAGAAGGTTACGAGAGAAGCTGGAAGACGATTCAAGCAACCCTGCTTACATTATGACGAAGCGTGGCATAGGATATTATTTCAGGAGGCCATAAGGGGATGTTTAATAAGAAGATATGGAGCACTATCCGCTTTAGGATTGTACTAATCTACTTCTTGTTAGTGTTTATCGCCATGACAGTAATAGGCGTCTTCATGATGAGCCAATTAGAGGCTTATCAAATGGACCTAATCCGTAGTAATTTCACAAAAATAGTTCAGGAAAGTCTTATATCTCTCAGGGAATATGAGGATTTTAGTAGCCATAATGAGGAGATACAGGCGGATATACAGTCCTGGGCCGAAAACCTCAGGGAGGAAATGTTTGTTGTAGATGACGATTTTGTAATAATCGCATCAAGCAACCTTAACTATATTGATAAAAGCAGCCTGGATCTTCTTGATCAAGGCATTCTAGTTCAAGGGATGTCGGGACAAATCACCGAACAGGATGGGACCCTGGCATCGGGCATTCCAGTCAAGACCATGGTTTTTCCTATAGAGAAGGACGATAAAATTAAGGGGCTAGTTTGCCTTAGGGCAGATATAACCAGTGTCTATAATACCCAACATCAATCTCGCCTAGTCTTCTTGCAAGCCATGTTCGTAGCCCTATTTCTGACTGTGGTTTTAGGATTTTTTATTGCGCGAAGCATAACCGTGCCTATTAATGATGTAACTGAAAAGGCAGAAAGAATGTCTCTAGGGGACTTTAGTCAGGAAGTTAGTGTCAGGTCAGATGATGAAATTGGTCGCCTGGCAGAAATGTTCAATTTATTAAGAGAGAAACTCAACAATACCCTGGCAGAAATCAATAGTGAAAAGAACAAGCTGGAGGCTATTTTAAAAAACATGGCTGACGGCCTTTTGGCCCTAGATACACAAGGGCGTATTATCCTAGCTAACCATGCCGCGATGCAAATGTTAGATATAAAAACCCATGAGATTGGGGAAAAGCATTATGATAACCTGTTGGCTGGCTTTAATGATGGCCTATCATTTGCTGTCATCCGTGAGAGTTGTTTTAAGGGAAGCTATCATGGAACCGTGGAAAAATCCGGTCGGATTTATGATGTGCGCTATGATCAATTTAAGGATGAAAACAATCAAGATGCGGGGATGATAGTAGTTTTATTAGATATTACTGAGCAACATAAGCTAGAGAGTATGCAAAGGGATTTTGTAGCAAATGTTTCTCATGAATTAAAGACACCCTTGACTACAATTAAAAGCTATACAGAAACGCTTATAGATGCAGAAGTAAATGATTGCAAAACGATCGCACAGTTTCTAGGGGTAATCGATGAAGAGGCAGATCGGATGAACCGATTGGTTAGGGAGCTACTTCAGTTGTCAAAGTTGGATTACAAGCAGGAGAAATGGTTTAAGAAGGATACTAATTTAATCAGTGTGGTTAAGGCTGCTTTAACGAAAGTGGAGATGACTGCCAGCAATAAGGAATTAAAAATTAATAAATTATTTAATAAAAACAAGCAGATAGTAAGTGTAATAGATAGGGACAGGATAGATCAAGTTCTCCTTAATATTCTTTCGAATGCAATAAAATATACCCCAAAAGGGGGGGCTATAGATGTGGATGTCTTCAAGGAAGATAAAATTGCCAAGCTTATAATAGCTGACAATGGAATAGGTATAGCCGAAAAAGAAATACCCAGGATATTTGAAAGGTTTTATCGAATAGACAAAGCAAGATCAAGAGAAATGGGTGGTACGGGGTTAGGTTTGTCCATAGCAAAGCAAATTATTGAGGAGCACAAGGGGTCTGTTTATGTGGAAAGTAAGCTGGGTTATGGTACTAAAGTTACAAT
>CAZMMB010000139.1:0-5056 GCA_964567325.1 uncultured Oscillospiraceae bacterium | reverse complement strand
GAACAGATTTAGGTATAGAGTTTGAATTTCTAATGCATCTCTATATGTTTTATTTCGATCTTGAGAAAGGCGATACCCATTGTGATCCGGTTGGCATTGATATAGACGGTAACGGAAAATGGTTTGAGCGAATGATAGGCAAAGCATCGAAAGTAAAAAAGATTAAAAATGCAATTATTAATGAAAAAAGGAACGCAGAAATTAATTTGCTTGCAAAAACAATTCTTGCTTTATTTGGATAATAAAATTTACACTAAAAACTCAATTAAAAAAGGGTGAGAGAAATTAACATCAAAAAGAAAGCTAACATTGAGTTACTTGCTTGTGTTTTTTGGTTAGTTTTTTACATATTAAATATTATTTTATTGGCAAGAAGTGTTCTTTATCCTAAGCCGGATAAATTTCTCGGAGTTGTTGTATACGCGGCAGGATTGATTGTGCCTATTATCTGCTTTATATGTGTTTGGATTTTAAGAAAACAAAAAAGAGTAATTATTCGTACAGTATTTTCGACTGTTGCTATAATTGTTGCGTGCGCCGTAATGATAACCTTTATATATTTGTTTGTATGGATGACCGGCTTCTGGTGTGATACAAAGATTTATATGGCTCCAATTAGTAGTTCAACACGGAGCTTTGATTACTATTTAATATTTGATGAGGAAGTGGCTGAATGGGATCAAAGCAGGATAGGGATTTTCCCAGATAAAGTGCCGGAAAACACGGATGATTTCAATTATTATTATTCATATAAACCGAATATGTTTGCTACATTTTGTCTGATAAGAGTTGAATGGACGCCTGATGTTGATACCTTTGAAAGTGAAAAGCGACGCATTGACAGCTTAGAGGAGATGAGTTTTCAGAAAAATGGCACTCATTGGTTATATTATGACGGTAATTATTCCCCTGCAAAAAATGCTCCCATTATACCGAAGTGGCCGACATGCTACATTGATTTTAACACCGAAAACAGAAAAATTGTTTATACGCTTTCTTGTGGTTATGACGAAGATAATTAACAGAATTTAAACAGCATACGCGTGTAGACATGAGATGATTTTGTCGTCCTGATTCAGACAAGCATAAGTGAAATATATTCGTGATTTGTTGCACTTCGTGTGAGGATTCTCCATATAGTGCAAAGCCGGACAGCTCACCCGCGCAGACGACGCCGTGCAGAACAAGACGGTAACATATACCTATGATATAGGCGGAAACATCGTTTCAAAAAAGGAATACGCCTACACCACAGGCACATTAGGTACGGTTATTGATACGAAAAACTATACCTATGACACGGTTTGGAAAGATAAGCTTGCGTCTTATGACGGCAATGTGATAAACTATGACAAAATGGGAAATCCCACGAATTATGTATCAAAGGATTTATCAGAAAATGATGTAGCGGGAGCACTGGAATACGACGGCAGGCAGCTCGTTAAAGCTACAAACATCAGCGAAAATTGCGAGTATATTTACAATGAAAACGGTCTGATGACTAAAAAGCTCGTATATGAAAACTGTGATATCGACAGCAATGGAAAATTAGTATTTAGCGACCTTCAAAGCACCTTCACCTATTATTGGAACGACAGCAAGCTTACGGGCTATACCTTAGTTAACAGCAGTGACGGCAGCTTTTTCAATGTAAAAGTAATGTACGGCATAGACGACGAGCCGCTAGGTTATACGATAACAGGTGACAATGATTTTGAAATGGGCTTTTTCTACACAAAAAACCTGCAAGGCGATATCACAGGAATTTACACCCTTGAAGGTACCTCCTGCCTGCTGTTCTCATACGATGCCTACGGCATACCTACATACACAGTCGGAGACAGCTTTATAGGCGCACGGCTGTCCCTCGTCCTCAACCCCTTCCTCTACCGCGGGTATATGTACGACATAAACACAGGCCTCTACTACCTGCAAAGCCGCTTCTACAACCCAATTTACGGCAGGTTCCTTAATGCGGACGAGACGGAGATTCTGCACTTTACGCAAGGGGATGTTCATGGGGCAAATCTGTATGCGTATTGCGGGAATAATCCGGTGATGTATGTTGATATTAGCGGGCATATGTCTGTTTTGGCTATTATAATACTTATAATAGTAGTTGCGTTTATAATTTTTGGTATATTTCTTGATGAATATAGAAATTGGTTAATTGAAAAGAGCGATTTTAGTGTAGAGTATTGTCAATCTGTACTAGAACAGCATACATATAATGTTATATCACGTGGATTGACAGGGCAAAGCGTATCTTTTGCACCATATGAATTTTTTGCGCAAAAAAATAGAACGTATAATGATGTATGTGATGATGCTTTTAATTATTTATATAATAATAGTGTTTATACTGGTATTCCTTTTGATTCAAATAAAAAGCTATGCGAATATAGCAAGTCAGATATTACGATATTGACCGGATACATGATCTTCTGGGATAAAAAAACTTGGACTGGTTTGACAAAAAAATATTTCGTGCAGAGTGGTATAAATTGGGGGCTGAATACAATGTTTGAATTTTTAATGCAAATATTATAACATCATTTTAAAACTGCATTATTCATAATTAATTTTCAGTATAAGTAAGATAATAATTTATCTCTTTTGAAATGAACTAATGAATGTAGCATTAAATAAAGTAAGCCTGCGACATATGAAACAGAAGCAATAAAAAATAAACAACGCGATTCCCTCTTTCATTTATAGTTAGTGTTAATGCCCTACGGTAGAATGGAGATTTTTATGAAAACAAAAATAATTCTTATGTCTGTTTTAGTTTTATGTGTTCTTGTTCTTGGAATGATGGTGCATAATTATTTCAGCGCCGTTACCCTCAGCGATCTTAAAACACTTAAAAAAGCGCATGAATATTGTGAAGAACTCAGTTATGCTAAGCTTAATGGCGAGAGTGAAGAAACACAAGAAGCTATAACAACAATTTCGGTTGTGCTGGAAAATGATCTTGTCCAAAAAGGGCATAAAAATTATTTATTTAGAAGCATAAAGAATGATGATTTTTATACCGTTAAGTATGACGAAATCAGCAAAGTCACAAAACAGGATCGTTTTTACTCTCAATTGGCATTTTTATATTTCAAATTATTACTTAAGGATAAACAGGAGGATTTATATTACGTTGAATTTTTAAAGTATTATCCGAAGCTTGACACATATATTTGTGCTGAACATCAATACATTGACTATCTTACCGATTACGGGAATTTAGAGAAAGATGAGTTGTATATGGTTTTCAACGGATTTGAAGACCTCCGCTCAATTTGTACCGACGAGGATGACAGGCTTGTTTGCGATATGTCCGCAGGTGGTATAAATCTTATGTTACAAGATAAAGAAATAGGTTTGCTGTTGTCGGAGCGCACAAACGAACATAAAGAGAGCGGCATTTTTGAAGGTTTTACTCCGTGGACCTGGACGGGTTTTACATTTCAATAGGCATGGGACGGTTCTCTCGTCCTGATTCGGGTTGAGTCTACAAATAAACGACGAGTATTATATCATAAAGGTCATATAGGTTGAAAGAAATTCTTTCAACTATTGGAAAAACCGCTTACAGGTCTGCCCGGATGCCCCGCATTTCGCTACGCGAAACCGCGCTTTTTCAATTCGGTCGTATGTCTCTTTTGAAAAGAGACATACGTCTTACAGGTGAGGACGGAAAGCCGTCAGGCTACACAATAACGGGCGACAATGATTTTGAAATGGGTTTCTTCTACACAAAAAATCTGCAAGGCGATATCACAGGAATAGCGGATGCAAACGGCAACACCGTCACAACCTACACCTACGACGCATGGGGAAAAATCATCTCCGTAACAGGAACAGAGGCAAGCACAATAGGTAGCACCAACCCCTTCCGCTACAGAGGATACTACTACGACACAGAAACAGAACTGTATTACCTGCAAAGCCGCTACTACAACCCAGAGTGGGGCAGGTTTATTAATTCGGATGATTTTCAACAATTAATGAGGAATTATAGTGTTCTCTCAGCAACCCATATGTGCAATCTTTTTGCTTATTGTGAAAACAATCCAATCAACTTTTTAGATGCAGTTGGTTCGGCTTCATATGGCTGCACATACTATCCTTTAAGAAATCCAGCGGGTGGTTGGCAAATCACCACTTATATATATCAAGGGAAAAACACATATATAAAAACAGCAAATATTTATAAGGGCATTTTAAGTGTTTGGAATGCAGAAACAAGCATTAAAGATATAGTGAATAATAAATTGTTGGAGACTCTTGCTACGGCATATTATTATAAGGTTCGGCAAAAAGATCCGAAATCTTTAAAAGGGCGAACCATACAAGGAATTAGATTTGAGCTTTTGTGCCATTATATTATTTATATTGCTCTTAGGGATAGAAAGACTCTAACAACAAAGGAAAGAGAGGATTATAATAGAGCAAAGGTTACAGATATTGGCTCGATCGGCAAAAAAGGAGACTACGGCTATGATTCTAATGCGGCAATGTTTGAAAATAATAAGAGATACTGTTCAACACTTGAAAACAAGCTTTTCGTAAATAAATTAGCAGCGTATACGATTTATAAGTTCATTAAGTCCACTGGATTATTTTAATATACAGGAGTGTTTTGTAAGCTATGAAAAAGTTTTGTGCTATCTTTTTGCTATTTAGTATATTCTTTTCTTTCGCATCATGTAAGAAACAAGAAGAGCTTGTGGAATATATCGAGGAGGGTCGTGTTTTATATAACGGGATTATTTATGAAGAGTATAATAACGATGAAACCTTTTTTCCGTTTTTGGGAAACCGCTCTTCGCTTGGACGGGATCCGATTATGATAGACAAACAATTCGCGGTTGATTCAAAAGATAAAAACATAAATTTCCTGTATTCAATGTTTTTATTAGGGATTACAGTATACTTGAAAGAAGGTGTAGTAATTCCTGAAAAGATAAGCGATGCTGAAAAGATAAACAAGATAGAGGTAGTAGTAACAAGCGTCAATGACCCAGCTATAAACACTATAACAGACTCAGATTCGATTAAGGAA
>CAZMMB010000138.1:0-5066 GCA_964567325.1 uncultured Oscillospiraceae bacterium | reverse complement strand
CCGAAAGCATGCGGAATCCTTCCGCTGGATTTAAGGCTGATGGAGAAGTAATAATAGGGCGGCCAAATCTAAATGTTAGGGTTGATAGCCCTGCCCTAGGATCGGGTATCGGCTCTATACATGTGAATAAGGTGGTAACTAAGGCTTCGGGGCTAATGCTTTATACCAGGGATTATGCCGATGATGATACAAATAAGGCAAGTATTCCAACATATAATGTTGTATTGTCTGTTGACAGGGAAGAAATAAGTTTAAACGGAAGCATAGAGGCTGTTGTAGAGACGGTATCTAACGCAATGGGGGCTACATTCATACCGGAGGGAAGATTCCTACTTACTATGGCATCGGGGACCGACTATCCAGGAACCCTGGCTAAATTGACCACATTGATACCGGGTGAAAAGATAACACTTTCTTTTGCAGCTGATCCTACATGGGACGATGTGGTTTATGGGGTCGGTGGTGGTGATAAATTGGTGTCCCAAGGCAAAAATGTAGCACCGAAAAATGCAGAGATTCATCCGCGGACAGCTATAGGTATCAGGGCCGATGGCAGGGCAATTTTCTATACTGTTGATGGCAGACAGGCGGGACATAGCAAAGGGACAACCCTTTCCCAGCTGGCCAATCGCCTAATTGAACTGGGATGCGTAGAAGGGCTCAATATGGATGGCGGAGGTTCTACTGCTATTCATGCGGTTTATCCGGGGGAAAATAAGCTGGATACAATTAACAAGCCATCCCAGACTACATTGAGAAATTGTGCCAACTATATATTGCTTATTAACAATGCTTCCCCTAGTGGAAGGTTGGGAAATTTACACCTCTATCCTTATAGTGTAAGAATGCTAGCCGGGGCTAGGCAGAAATTCGACATTAAAGCAACGGATACAAATTTCTACCCTCTTGATCCTCCTTCAAATATATCATTTAGTAGCCCGAAGGGATTGGGTAACTTTGACGGGGAGGATATCTTTACGGCCGGAAGTACAGGAGGGGTTGGTCAAATAAAGGCAACTAGCAGGGGTGGAGAAAGTGGGACGGCGGAAATCACCATTGTAGAAAAACCGGACACCATAAGCATATTCAATCAAAAAGATGGGAAAGCTGTGTCAACTATAGCCCTTAATGCCGGCGAAACAATTGACCTCAGCGCATCTGCTGTTTCCAATCGTCTACCCTTAGTTTCTCAAGCCCACTGCTATAATTGGACGGTAGAGGGCGGTATAGGTACTATCGATGAGAATGGACGCTTTACCGCCGGGAACATCTCTAGTGGGACAGGAACAATCAAAGCATCTCTTGCTGGTGTTTCCGCATCTGTAAAAGTAAATGTCACTAGTGAGGGATGGAGACTGGAGACCTTCGAGGGTTCAGATCATGCCTTCCAGGGACCTATGCCCCAGGGTCTTATATTAGATATAAATACGGACCTGACCAAGGTGCGTTATGGTTACCAAAGTGCTAAACTGAAATATGACTTGTCAAAGCAAAATAAGGGCGACCTGCTAGTAGCTAGCTCTATGACCTTCTCTAAAAGCCCAAGTATAATTAGTTTCTGGGTCTATGGGGACAGGTCAGGAAACCTTCTAAACCTTTTAGTGAATACATCAACAGAGACAAAAGAGCTGAAGGGAAGCAAGCTCGACTTTTCTGGATGGAAACAGGTTGTTGTAAACCTTCCGGTAGGGGCAAAATCCTTGAAGGCGCTCAAAATATTAGGGGAGGGGGCAGATAAGGGTGAAATATATCTGGATCAGTTTGTAGCTGGTCAAGGTTACTATGTAGACCAGGAACCGCCTGTGCTTGAGATGTCTATAGATGGCCAGAGCTTATTGGCCACCATAAAGGATGATATAGACAAAAGAATATCCGCATCTAAAATAAAATTGACCTATGATGGCAGTCCTTTAGAGTTCAAATATGACCAAGATACAAAAACTTTGACCGCTGGTCTACCAGCCGATGGCGGACAGATGCACAGGCTGACATTAATAGCCTCTGATGAAAGCGGCAACCTGCAAAGAAAGGGCCTGTCCATAGGGAAAACAGATAAGCAAACCCAGCCTTTCTTAGATATGAATGGCCATTGGGCCATGGAAAATACCCTTTATCTTAACAAACGCGGTGTGGTAAATGGTGTCGTGACTGATCAGGGTCTTATCTACAATCCCGACCGGAGCATTACCAGGGCTGAATTTGCAGTGCTGATGAAAAACTGGATAGGGGATAAGGATAAATCATATTCAGGAGTTAATTTGCCCTTTATCGATGTCGATTCCATCCCTCCCTGGGCATTAGATGCTGTAAAATCCATGTATGGAATGGGAATAATCATGGGGACGGGTACGGACAAGGGGGTTGTTTTCAATGCTCAGGGTCCTATAAGCAGGCAGGAGGTTATGACCATAATTGGTCGCACGCAGGAAAGGGGATTTCCAGAATCTAACCTGTCAGCATTTGCAGATAGCTCCCAGCTAGCAGATTGGGCCCTGCCTTATGTTAAGCCCCTGGTAAAGCAAGGGGTTGTATCAGGTTATAGCGGAAAAATCTGGCCCAAAGACCCTGTAACAAGGGCAGAGGTGGCTACAATAATTACATTGCTGTATTAGTCGGTTAATTAGGGCTTGCTGAACGATTCATAAAGGCCTGCATTTACAGTGTTATGTCCAAGACCTGTCTCTACCTACTTTGTAAGTAGGACTAGGGCTTCAACAGTTGGCCGATTGCTGGCAGATTCCATCTGCTGGCTGAACGGATTCCGGCTTTGCAAGTAATCTGTTCAGCAGACCCTAATTATAAACTACTACTATATCGGGGGGATATATGAGAATAATGCTTTTTGCTGCCGGAGGTGATATAGGGGGAGGTAAGACCCATATCTTATCCCTTGCCCGGGAGCTGTCAATAAACAACCAGCTAAAACTAATCAGTTTTCGTGGAGGTGTGCTTTCAGACGAAGGTGTGGAAATGGGTTTGGATGTCTCAGTCGTGGAGAATGGCTGGAACATTTTTAAAGACATGAAAATGGCCCTGGAGGAAGTGGATGCATTTAAGCCGGATGTGATTCATTGCCATGGGGCAAAAGCAAATATGTTGGGGGTTTTAGTTAAGAAGTTGAGGTCTGTTGCTGTAATGACTACTGTGCATTCTGATCCCAGGCTAGATTATCTTGGCATGCCCCTGAAACAGTATACCTTCGGCCTGATAAATGCAATAGCTCTTAGGAACATGGATTTTTACATGGCCGTTGCCGGAAGGATGGAGAAGAATCTGATAGATAGGGGTTTTGACCCTTGGCGCATATTTACTATATATAATGGTTTGGACTTTACCCATGCATCTGTCCAACCGAGGCCGGCAAAAAATGATGAGGAAGACATAGTAGTTGGTATTGCTGCCCGCCTTACCCCTATTAAGGATATTGGAACCCTTATCCGTGCATTTAAAAGTGCCTATGATAGGAATGAGAGGCTGAGGTTGAAAATAGCAGGGACTGGGGAAGATGAGGAGGAATTGAAGGCTCTAGCTAGGGAGCTTAAGGTTGCCCATAGGGTGGACTTTGTCGGTTGGATAAGCGATATAAAGGGTTTTTTCTCCGGTGTAGATATAAATGTTTTAGCATCCCTTTCGGAGACTTTTCCTTATTCACTGCTGGAAGGGGCCTTTGAGCATTGCCCCGCAATAGCCAGTAGGGTGGGCGGAATCCCCGCCCTTATAAATCATGGGGAGAATGGATTTCTCTTCGAAGCGGGAGATGTAGAAACTTTTGCTAATTACATATACGACCTATCCATAGATGAAAAGTTGAGACAAAGACTAGCTGAAAGTCTCTTCGAAAAGGCTAAAAGGGATTTCTCCCTTGATAGGATGAGGGAGGACCAGGAAAAAGTATACAGGACTATCATTCAGCGTAGAAAAGATACAGGCAGGCATGGGGCCGTTATCTGTGGAGCCTATGGGAGAGGCAATGCAGGGGATGAGGCCATTTTAAAGGCCATATTAACCCAACTTCGTGAGGTGGATGAGGACATGCCTTTTTGGGTTATGACTAGAAACAAGAAAGAAACCAGGGTGGCCAACAAGGTTAGATCAATGTATCTATTCAATCTTTTCGCCTTTATCAGGAGCTTGAAAAAAGCTAGTATTTTCGTCAACGGGGGCGGCAGCCTCATTCAGGATATAACCTCATCCAGGTCCCTATATTTTTACTTGTTTACCTTAAAAGCTGCTAAACTGTGCGGTTGTAAAATTATCATGTATGGTTGCGGTATTGGCCCCATAGTATCTGAGCGCAATAGAAGGATTGCAGCAGGGGTCCTCAATAGGACTGCGGACATAATAACCTTAAGAGACAGTATTTCCTTAGAACTATTAAAAGAAATGAAAGTTGACAAGCCGGAAATTATTCTGGCTGCTGATCCAACGGTTTACATTAAGAAGGCGGGTAGCCAAGCGGTAGACGCTGCATTTGCCAGGGAAGGTGTGCCTGCCGACATAAGAAAGATAGGCTTCTGCCTTCGCAACTGGCCAGCTTTTACCAACCCACAAGCTCTTGGGTTTGCTGCCGATTATGCCCAGAAAAAATATGGCGTAACCCCTGTATTTTTGCCTATTGAGATTCCTAGAGACATATCAGCAGCGGCTAAGGTCACAGCATATATGACAGGGACATACTATGAATGCAATAATAGACACAGGGTTGAGGAAATTATCGGTATGCTGGGGTCTATGGATGCGGTTGTTGGAATGCGGTTACACTCTTTGATCTTTGCTACGGCAGGGGGGGCCCCTGTCATCGGGATTTCATATGATGTTAAGGTGGACAGCTTTATTAAGGATATAGGGTCAACAGCTTGCATTCCCTTGGAAACCCTATCCGAAGAGAGACTTTGCAGGGAAATCGATCAGATTTTTTCACTTAATCCAAATAAAACCGGGCAAATAACAGATAGGCTTAGGCAGGCCCAGAAGATAAACATGGATGCAGCCAGGCGGCTTTTGAATGAAGAAAGGGGGGCGTAATGAGGCAAATTGTTTGCATTTCCACATCTAATTACTATCCC